>JAUIDY010000153.1 GCA_030428385.1 Rhodothermia bacterium
TGCCTGCCTTCACCGTCACCCTTTCGCCCGACGACAAAGCGGTGCAGCGCTATTACAAAACGCTGGCCGACTACGCCGCTGTGGGGGCGGGGCACGAGCAGGCCGTCAAGACCGCCTTCCACGAGGTGCTGCAAACCGCTGCCCGCCCGTTTGGGTGGACGCTGGTGCCGGAGTGGACGCCGCCGCGCAAGCGCATCCGCGTGGACGGGGCGCTGCGCGATCCGTATGGCCTAACCTTCGGGTTGTGGGAGGCCAAAGACACGCAGGACCAGCTGGACCGCGAGATCCAGCGCAAAATCGACCGGGGCTACCCGCTGGACAACATCATCTTTCAGGCCCCCGACCGGGCGGTGGTGTACCAGGACGGGCGCGTGCGGCTGGACGCCGACCTCACCGCGCCGCAGGGGCTGCTGGACGCGCTGGCGGTGTTTATGGGCTACCGCGCCCCCGCCATCGACAAGTTCCACGATGCGGTGGCGGAGTTCAAGGAGCGCATCCCCGATCTGGCGAAAGGCTTGCTGGAAAAGATCCGCGAGGCCGAGCGCAACGCGCCCCGGTTCCGGCCCGCCTTCGAGCAGTTCGTGGCGCTGTGCCGCGAGGCCGTCAACCCCAACCTGAGCGCGCAGGCCGTCGAGGAGATGCTGATCCAGCACCTGCTCACCGAGCGGCTCTTCCGCACCGTCTTCCAGAACCCCGACTTCACCCGCAAAAACGTCATCGCCCGCGAGATCGAGCGGGTCATTGATGCACTCACCAGCCAGCACTTCTCGCGGACGGACTTTCTGGGGCGGCTCGACCGCTTTTATCAGGCCATCGAGGATGCCGCTGCCACCATCCACGACTTCGCCGACAAGCAGGACTTCCTGAACACCGTCTACGAGCAGTTTTTCCAGGGCTTCTCGGTGAAGGTGGCCGACACGCACGGCATCGTCTACACGCCGCAGCCGCTGGTGGACTTCATGGTGCGCAGCGTGGACGCGCTCTTGGAGCGCCACTTCGGGCAGCGCCTCGGGGCGGAGGGCGTGCATGTGCTGGACCCGTTTGTGGGCACGGGCAACTTCCTCGTGCGCCTCATCGAGGAGATCCCGGCGACGCGGCTGGCGCACAAATACGCGCACGAGCTACACTGCAACGAGGTGATGCTGCTGCCCTACTACATCGCCGCGCTGAACATCGAGCACGCCTACCACGCCAAGACCGGGCAGTATGCGCCGTTCCCCGGCATCGTGCTGGCCGACACGTTCGAGTTGGTGGAGGGGCAGCAGCACGGGCTGTTCTCCGCCGAAAACACCGAACGCGCCGAGCGCCAGCGCAACGCCCCCATCAAGGTGATCCTGGGCAACCCGCCGTACAACGCGCATCAGGTGAACGCCAACGACAACAACCAGAACCGCAAGTACAAGGTGGTGGATGCGCGGGTATCCGGCACCTACGCGAAGGACTCCAACGCGACCAACAAAAACGCGCTCTCCGATCCGTACGTGAAGGCGTTCCGCTGGGCCAGCGACCGGATTGGGACGGAAGGCGTCGTGGCGTATGTGTCCAACAACTCATTCATTGAAAAGCTTTCCTTCGACGGGATGCGGAAACATCTGGCGCAGGACTTTTCCACGATTTATGTGCTGGATCTAAAAGGCGACATTCGCAAGGATTCGATGCGCGATGGGATTCCGCTGGGTGAGAAACACACCGTCTTCGGGCTGGCGGCGATGGTGGGCGTGAGCGTCGCGTTTCTGGTGCGCGAAAAAGACCACACCGGCCCGGCGAAGATTTTATACCACGCCGTAGACTGGCGTGCCACGCGACAGACGAAGTTCGATTTGATGGATCAGGCAGGCGATGCCACCCGCATCCCGTGGCGCGAACTCACGCCGAACAAACGCCACACTTGGCTGACGGGCGACTTAGCAGATGATTTTGAAGACCTGCTGCCAATCGCTAGCAAGGAGGAACGACGTTCAGATGACAAGAATGAAGCCACCATCTTCAACAACTTTAGCAATGGTGTCAAAACACACCGTGACATTTGGGTTTACGACTTCGACAACAACGTGCTCGCAAAGCGTGTAGAGGAATTCATCGACACCTACAATGTGCAGGTAATGAAATGGGAGCGGCGAAGGAATAAAAATGCAGATTTCAACGACATCGTAGAAGGTGATGATAAAAAAATCAAGTGGAGCCGTGACCTGCGAAAAGACGTCCTTCGTGGCAATTTTACAGAATATAAAGATAGCAGTATTCGTCGAGCTATTTATCGTCCTTTTGTCTCGAAGCACCTTTACTTCGACCGCATTCTGAACGACGAGGTATATGTATTCCCACATTTTTCCCCACGCATAGAGTCGAAGCCGAGAACCGCATCATTTGGCTCAAGGTCGGATCGGCTTGGCCCATGTTTGCACTGATGGCAGATCGAATTGTGGACGTTTTGCCACAAGGCGGCTCGCAGTGTTTTCCCTTCTACATCTACGACGAAGACGGCACGAACCGGCAGGAAAACATCACCGACTGGGCGCTGGCGGAGTTTCGGGCGCACTACGGCGACGGTGGCATCGGCAAGTGGGACGTGTTCCACTACGTCTACGCCGTGCTGCACCACCCCACCTACCGCACGCGCTACGCCGCCAACCTCAAGCGGATGCTGCCGCACCTGCCCTTCGCGCCGGACTTCCACGCCTTCGCCACGGCGGGGCAGCAGTTGGCCGACCTGCACGTCGGCTACGAGACCGCCCCCGCCTACCCGCTGCGCCGCCTCGAAACCCCCGGCGCAACCCTCGACTGGCGCGTGGAGAAGATGAAGTGGCTGGACGACGAAAAAACCGCGCTGCGCTACAACGCCTTCCTCACGCTCGAAGGCATCCCCGCCGCCGCGCACCGCTACCGCCTGGGCAACCGCAGCGCCCTCGACTGGCTGGTGGACCAGTACCGCGTGAAGACCGACCGCCGCAGCGGCATCACCCACGACCCCAACCGCTACAGCGACGACCCTGCCTACATCGTCCACCTCATCGAGCGCGTCACCCACGTCAGCGTCGAGACCATGCGCCTCCTCGACGCCCTGCCCCCCCTCGGCGTCGAATGATAGAGCCTCCGGTCCCCAGATACACCGGTGTCATTGCGAGGAGCCGAAGGCGACGCGGCAATCTGGTCGTTGTAGCTTGACTTACGAGATTGCCACGCCCTCTACGAGGGCTCGCAATGACACGAAGGGAGGCGGTGCCGCCTCTGCGAGGGCGCGCAATGACATGAAGGGAGGCGGTGCCGCCTCTGCGAGGGCGCGCAATGACATGAAGGAAGGCGGTGCCGCGCCCTCGGGGCGCGCAATGACACGAATTAGAACAAAGCGATCATGCCCAGGACACGATCCTACCACGTCTATATTCTCACCAATCAGCGGCACACCGTGCTCTACACGGGCGTAACGGGCAACCTGGCGCAGCGCATCCGGCAGCACAAGGAAAAGGAGCGGCCGGGCTTCACCCGCCGCTACAATGTGGACAAATTGGTCTACCTTGAAGCGTACGACGAGGTACACGAAGCGCTGGCGCGGGAAAAGCAAATCAAGGCAGGCTCCCGGCGAAAGAAGCTGGATTTGATTCACCACCTCAACCCCGGCTGGCGCGATCTAGCAGAGGATGTCCTCGGATGACCGGAGACCAATCGAACGCCTCCCACGCAAAAAAATCGTGTCATTGCGAGGAGCCGAAGGCGACGCGGCAATCTCGTCGCAATGTCACCCTCATCGAGCGCGTCACCCACGTCAGCATCGAGACCATGCGCCTCCTCGACGCCCTGCCACCCCTCGGCGTCGAATCCGTGGCGTGACACGGCTCCTCTTCCCCCTATTGCCGCGCCCTATGCCAACTCCGCGTCCGCCAGAGCATGCGGGCATCCCTGCCGCGACGCACACGCCCGGCGGCTGCGCATCCATCGGGTGGCCTGAAAGAGCAGGTCCGCGCTTGTGGCGGCGTGCAGCTTTTCCTTGGCACGGTTGCGGTACGACTCAGCCGTTTTGGGCGTGATGTGCATCCGACGGGCAATGGCGGTGATGGTCAGGCCACACCCCATCAGTTCGAACAGTTCCAACTCGCGGCGGCTCAGCACCTCATCGGGCGAGGGAAACAAAGGGTGGTCGCTATAGGCCAGGGCCTCATACAACCGATCCTGCACCAGCGGGCTGAGGTAGTAGTGCCCGTCCAACACCTGATGCACCGCCTGGCGGGTTTCGGCCACTGAATCGTGGCTGACGAGGTAGCCGTGGGCACCGTGGCGCAGGGCGCGTTCGGCACACCGTCCTTCGGCTTCTTCGCCCAGCACCAGCACTTGCAAGTGCTGGTGCGCGCGCATCGCGGCCCGAATAAACGCCAACCCGCTTCGATCGGGCAATGACAAGGAACAGATCAGCAGATCGGGCACGGTTTCTTGCAACAGCCGTTCGGCAGCAGCGGCATCGGGAGCGCTGGCGACCACCTCCAGGCCAGGTTCGGCATTGAGCAGAGTGCCCAGCCCCAGCCGAACCAGGGCATCGGGTTCCACAATCAGAATTTTCCGTTTCATCGGTACCTCCGCTCTAGCGTCGAGCAACGGGCTGCACCCCAGGGTGCAGCAGTCGGGATTCTCGTGAAAGGTTCGTTGGCCATTGCGGCTTACATCCCCTCTCCCTCCTGTAGTAAATGAAACAAAGCGGTTCTGGTGATGCGCCCCTAGGGCTTTCGCTCCGAGTGGGTGGTTGCCCACGGGCTCACCGTCGCCAGCAGATGGAAGCGCACGTGGATGTCGTCGCGCACGCGGACCAGGCCTAGCAAGGCCGTCGGCGGCGTGATGCCAAAATCGGTCATCTTCAACGGCACCCGCCCGGTGGCCTGCACCTGCCCGTCGGCCAGCTCTTGGCCTTCCAGCGCCACGGAAATGGGGCGTGCTACCCCAGCAATCGTGAGCACCCCGGTGGCCTGCAAGCGATACAACGTGTCGGCCCCGGCTACCGTACGGACGGAGTCGAGCGCATACTGAATGAGGGGGTGTTCATCCATCTTCATCGCCTCCTGCAAGTCCGCATTCATGCGCCGGTTGCCACAATCGAACGTCGCCACCGGCACGCTGAGGGCCACCTCCGTGGAGGGAGGCGAAGCGGTGGTGTGTCCACTGCCTGCGACGGCATCGGTCTCACACGTAAACGGCCCCGTGGTGGCGCTTCCTTCGATCCAGAAGCGGCTGGCGGCATCTACGGCGTACCGAACCTGGGCGGTGGCAAGGCTCGGAAGGCCTGCCAGCATCACCCACAACAGGAGCAAGCGAGAAAGAAACTTCATGGTGACCCGCATTTAGGCGAAGGGACGCCCAGGGTGGGCTACCGCGCCATTTTTACGTCGAACCGAATGGTAACGGCGTCTCCGGTTTTCAGGGTCCCCATCAGGGCCTTGGGCGGCGTCACACCGAACTCGGTCATGATCAGCGGCACCGTCCCCCGGAAGCGCACGGCGCCATCGGGCAGTTGCTCACCGTTCACGGTGACCTGAACCGTCTTCTCAGCCCCAGCGATCCGCAGCGTCCCGGTGGTAGCGAGCGAAAAAGTGCCGTCGGCGCTGGTCGTGGCGGGGTCGTGACGGGCAAAGGTGTAGGTGATCATGGGATGGTCGTCGGCCTTCAGCGCATCGCGCATCTTGCGGTCCATCGTGTCATTCTTGCAGCCGATGGCATCGATGGGGATGACGAGTTCGACCTGTTCGATGGCGGTGGCGTCCTCAGTCGTGGAAACGAGGGTGCCTTGCACAGTGCCCACTTCACACGTCCAGTCGTGAAGGGACGAGGTGCCATCAATCGAGAGTTGGCTTTCGGGATGTACGGAAAACTGCACGGGGAAAAAAGCCCAGCCTGCCAGCAGCAACATCGCCAGCAGACCAATAAGGGGCGTTGGGGTTTTTATAGGCGTAGACATGGTCGTATAGGTTGGGTTCCATAGGAATGAAGCCATGCCTAAGAACGCACCGCCT
This sequence comes from Rhodothermia bacterium, assembly GCA_030428385.1. Lineage (GTDB taxonomy): Bacteria > Bacteroidota > Rhodothermia > Rhodothermales > JAAAOL01 > JAUIDY01. Next base: position 5,994 of record JAUIDY010000153.1, read on the forward strand.
ACCCCAGCCTTTTGCGGGATGGAGAGCCACAGATTGCGTAGGACGCGCCACGCGACAGTTGTGGCGGTTTGCAGAAGAACGGCGTAGGGCGTTTCCTCACATCGACGCATCACACACCAGGCAAAATGGAGCACCTACGCCCAACGTCGGGTGTTCTCTCGTTCCGAGGCGCTGCTTTGGAATGTGCCTAGATCTTTTTGACGTCATGCCGGGCCTCACCCGGCATCTCCCTGATTAGCAACCCCGTCATACCCCGAGATGCCGGCACGAGGGCAAAGCCCGACTGATGAAATAATCACGTCCGGCATGACCGTAGAAGCTCGCAACGTTCTTCTCCCTTCCCCTACGTCTCCTCCACCTCCACCAGCCCCTGCTGCCACATCCACGCCACCGCCTGCGCCCGCGTGCCGAGGCCCAGCTTGTCATACACGCTGTTGATGTGCTTCTTGACGGTGCTCTCGGCGATGAAGAGGCGCTCGCCGATCTCGGCGTTGCTGTGCCCCCGCGCCAGTTCCTGCAACACCTCGCGCTCGCGGGCGCTCAGGTCGTGTAAGAGTTCGGTGCGCTTCTCGCGGCTGCGGTGCTGGCCCACAAACAGGGCGGCAATGCGTCGGCTCAGCCAACCTGTCTGCCCCTGCGCGGCCCCCCGCACCGCTTCCCCGATGGCATGCAGCGACTCCTGTTTGGTGAGATACCCCGCCGCGCCCTGCTCCAACACACCAAAGATATAATCCTCGTCTTCGTAGGCGCTCAGGATAAGGATAGGCAGATCGGGCCGCTCCTGCCGCAGGCACTGCGTCACCTCAATGCCCGAAAACCCCGGCATCTCCAGATCCAGCACCAGCACATCGGGCTCCAGCGTCCGCGCCAGATGCAGCGCCGTGCGCCCGTCGTCGGCCTCGGCGAGGATTTCTACGTCGGGCTCCTGCTCCAAAAACGCCCGCAACCCCGACCGGAAGGCGGGGTGGTCGTCGGCGATGATAACCCGAATGGGAGCCATAGATTGTTCAAGTCTGTCAGGCCGGAACGGCGCAGGTCGGGCAGCCAGCATCAGTTTGCCTCACACTGTGTCTGCGGAACGGCCCAGTCGGGTGGGATGTGCCCGAAAAAACACACCGGCTTGGCGCGGCGCGTCACCCGCAACACCCGCGACAGGTACATCGGGGCGTCGCAGGCGGGCGGCACGTCGGGAAGTGGTTCGAGGTGCAGCTCAACAGCGTCGGTGGTTTCGTCGAGACGGCCCAGCACGTTCAGGTCGTTGAAGCAGGCGCTCTGCGTGCCGTACAGGATCGCCACTACCATGTCGGTTTCAAAATCGACGGACGGGACGGGTTCCGTCCAGTACGTCGCGGTAAACGCTTCCCACACGGCGGCCGACCGGATCACTTGCACGCCGGGCTCGGGGCCAGCAAGTGCCTCAAACACCGGGACTGGTCGGTCGAGGGCTTCGTAAACGAGGGGAACCGGGGACTCCTGTCCACCTTGCGAACATGCAGTACCAACGCAAAGCAGTACCATCAGGAAGAACCCCCGGCCCCCGCTCGTGGAAAACCATGTTTTCAGACACCCCATGACGGCACCGCATTTTTGCCTCGTCATTGTACAGCAAATAGAGAAGGGAACGTCCGGCCCGTTTACCCACTTGATGACAAGGGACGACGACGCCACCTTGCCTATCCCGACAGGAGTTGTTGACGCGAAAAGAACCTACAGGCCGGGCTTTCCCTCCGCCCTCATGCGTAATAAACAACAAGCGCAGGAGCAATGGATGGTCCAAAGGTTCTATTTTTAAGCCAAACCCCTCCCTTGAGGGAGGTGGATTCCGCGCCAGCGGAAGACGGAGGGTGTCCTGAGCGAAGCCGAAGGGCGACAGTCCCCTCAAGGGCCGGTTGTCTACCTCATCCCCTTGTTCATTTCTCGACCATCGTAAAGTGGCCGATTTAGGCGTTCCCCGGCTCCTCGTGGTTACGCCGGTGGGGCACCCACGCCTGCACCTCGGTGCCTGCGCCCGGCGCCGTTTCAATGGCCATCCGTCCCCCCAACACTTCCATCCGTTCGGTGGCTCCGATGAGTCCAAAGTGATGCGCCCGCGCCAGATCGAGTAGCCGCGCCGGGCGGGCGAACCCCTTGCCATTGTCTTGAACCGTAAGGCGCGTCTCTGCGTCGGTGGATTCTAGTCTCAGGCGAACGGTGGTAGCCTCGGCGTGCTTGCCAATGTTGGTGAGGGCTTCCTGGCTGACGCGGTAGAGGGCATGCTGCACTTCTTCGGGCAGCGCCCGTCCGTCGGTTTGTAAATCGAGCACGACGTCGATGGTGGGGTGTTGCCGCTGGAACCGCCGCACCAGCGACTGCAGCGCCATCCCCAACCCCAGGTGCTGAATCACGGGCACGCGCAGGCTGCCCAGCACCTCACGTAGTTCGGTGGCGACGGTGTTGACCCGCTCGCGCACGGCTTGCACGGACGACGGCGGCGCCTCGGCGTGCATCGCCAAATGGTCGAGGTCGTGCCCTACGCGGTAGAGGCGCTGCATCGGGCCGTCGTGCAGTTCACGGGCGATGCGGTGGCGCTCGCGCTCGCGGCTCTCGGCGAGGAGGCGCTGCGTCTCGCGGGCCTCGGCCTGCTCGCGCTGCAGCGCGGCGATGCGCCGCTGGTACGCCCAGCCGAGGCTCAGCAGCAGCGCGGCGAGGACGACCCCGGCACTGCTCCACCGAAACCACCGGGTTTGCCAGAATGCCGGTACGATGCGCAGGTAGACGCGCGCGGGCTCCGGGTTAAACACACCGTCGTGGTTGGAGCCACGCACCTCAAAAACATAACGCCCCGGCGGAACACCCGTGTAGCTCGCCGCCGGACGTGCGCCGTCGGTCGTGCGCCAGTGCTCATCGTAGCCTGCGAGGCGGTATTCATAGCGGTTCTTCAGTGGGTTCTCGAAGTCGAGCGCCGCAAAATCGAAGGAGAAGAAGTTCTCGTCGTGCCCCAGCCGCAGGCTGTCGCCTGTGGCGATGAGGCCCTGGCGCGGCACGTCGAAGGCACGGAAGCCCGTGATAACAACAGGCGGCTCGTAGGTGCTGTCGTACAGGCTGTCGGGGTGGAAGGCATTAAACCCATCGGCTCCGCCGAAAAACAGTGTGCCGTCGCGGGCCTTGCCGTAGGCCATCAGGTCGAAGTCGTCACTGTGGAGCCCGTCGGCAGCAGTATAGACAGTGGTTTCGTGCGTCAGCGGGTGGAAGCGGGCAAGCCCGGCGTTGGTACTCATCCACAGGGTGCCGCTTGCATCGGTCAGCAGGCCGTAGATGGTGTTATTCGGCAATCCCTCGGCGGTGGAAAAGCGCGTGCAGGTCTCGGCCGCAAGGTCGAGGCCACATAGCCCCCCGCCAATTGTGCCCACCCACAACAGCCCCGGCGTTAGTGGACTCTCGGTCATCGTCCACACAATATTCGCGCCTAGGCTGCGCAGGTCGTTCGGGTCGTGCTGATGGCAAGCAAACGTGCCTGCGTCCAGCGCGAGGCGACAAAGCCCGGCATCGGTACCCACCCAGTGCATGCCATTTTGGTCCTGATACACCACATTGACGAGCGGCGTGGGGAGGCCCTGTGGGTTGTTAGGATCAGCGGCGTACGCGGTATACGCGCCCGTAGCAGAATCACGGGAGGCCAGTCCCTCGCCGGTGCCAATCCACAGCGCACCCGCATCGTCCTCGCCAATGAAGCGGATTGTAGGCACATAAATCGGGGCATCGAGGTCACTGCCCATCAGGCTCATCGTAAACGCGTCCTCGCGGAGGAAGCGCTCAGTGGCGCGGTCGAAGCGAAACAGCCCGAACCGTTTGCCTCCTACCCACAGCGTACCCTGCTGGTCTTCGTATACCCACCAGAAGGCGTTGGGGTACACCTGCGGGTATAGGTCTTCAGGCAGCGGCTCCCGAAAATAGGCCGTGATGGCACCGGTGCGTCGGTTTATCCGGTTGAGCCCGTCGTTCGTGGCCACCCAGACGTCGCCGTAGCGGTCCTCGACAAGGTGGTTGACGCGGTTGCTGCTGAGCCCGGGTGGGGTGCCGGGGGCGCGCTGGTAATGCACAAACCGGCTAGGGCTGGGTGCGACCCAGCGGTTGACGCCTTCTTCGGTGCCGACCCAGATATAGCCCTGGCGGTCCTGGTAAAAACAGCGAATCACCTGCCCCCGCAGGCTGAACGGATCGTCTTCATTTGCAGCGATGGAGCGGGTGGTGCCCGTCTTCAGGTCGGCCTCCATGATGCCCGTGGTCTGGGTCGCCAGCCACAAGCGCTGCGGGTCGGGCTGCACCACGTTTTGCGAGCCGGTCGTGGTCATGCCCACACCCGGCAGGTTAAACAGGCAGGTTAGGGCGTTGTCTGCATACCGGCAAAGCTCGCTCGTATTCCCATCCTCGCGCACCATGAACGTCCCGGTGGAAGCTACGCCGATAAACCGAATGAAGCCCACCTGCTCCAACTGGCATGTTTTTTCGACGAGGTCGAGGCGGCACGCCGTCCCGATGGGCAAGCCACCCGAACTCACCCAGATCGTCCCATCCGCCGCCTTCGTCATCGAGTATACGGAATAGACATTCTCCAAGGGTGCTGCGTCGACGTACGGCACGCGGGTGAGGGCCCCGGTTTGTGGATCCAGGTGACACAGCGCTTGCGTCGTGCCTATCCAGATCCCGCCGAGCGCATCCTGCACGATGCTTTGCACCAGGGTACCGCAGTTCTCTGCGCCGACCACCAGCGGTACTGGCGCAAACGTCTCGGTGCGGCGGTCGAAGCGATTCAGGCCGTTGTGCGTGCCTACCCACAGCACCCGGTCGCGGTCTTCCATAAGTGCTGTGATGCGGCTGTTGGACAGCGACTGCGGATCACCGAGCACGTGGCGATACACCTCGAAGCGCAGTCCATCGTAGCGGTTCAGCCCGTCGTCGGTGCCAAACCAGAGATAGCCCTCGTGGTCCTGCAAGATGACGTTCACCGTCCGCTGCGAAAGCCCGTCCTCCACACCGAGATGCTCGAAGCGGTACGCCGCCGTGCGTTGCGCCTGCACCACGCCCACCACAAAGAGGCTACAAACAGCTATTATGATCAAGCGCATGGATTCAATGGATAGGGCGGGCAGGAACGCTGAAAATAATACACGACGGGCCGCTTGGCTACTTGAGGCGGTTTGCCGTTCCGCTCATTCCTGCGATGACGGGGCTGTTCGTATTCGTTGAAACGACGGGCTGGCTTTTTTGAAAACGCTATCGATGCCGCCTCCGTGCCATGCTGCTTCGTCTCGCTCGTTAAGAAGGGCTTTGCCAACTCTCGATCTTGTTGGTTTTTCGTCCTTTCACAGCGGAAAGGACCAAACGCCTTGTCCCATCCAATCCCGCGAAGCCCGTCCACCGCACGAGTCCGTACCCGCTGGGCGGCACCCGCTTCGCCAACCGACAAATGCCGTGCTGTTCGCCCACCGGCTAAACGCGCGGGCTTCTTCCTTACGCGCATGCCGGGGATGGGACGCTGGTGCACC
>JAUIDY010000011.1 GCA_030428385.1 Rhodothermia bacterium
GCCGGGGTGTTGCTTTCGGGTCTGGGCGCGCTGCGCAACCGGGTAGAGGGCAACTATATCGGCACGGACATCACCGGCACGGTGGCGCTGGGCAACGCACAAGGCGGGGTGGCGCTGGTGGGAGCCACATCGGCCAACATAATCGGCGGGACGCCCGAAGCACGCAACATCATTTCGGGAAACGGGCTGGATGGGATCGCCATCGGCGGACTGGGCACACGCGAAAACCAGGTGGCGGCCAACTACATCGGCACGGACCATACCGGCACGCAGCCGCTGGGCAATGCGGGGTTTGGGGTATTGCTCACGGGCGGTGGCGTGCGCAACATCATCGGCGGCACCGACGACGCATTTAACCTCATCTCGGGCAATGAGCAGGATGGTGTTGTGCTTTTCGCCCCGGAGACGGAGGAAAACCAGGTGGCCGGCAACCGGATTGGGACCGACGCGACCGGAGCCGCTGCGTTGGGCAACCGGATCGGCGTCTTTCTCGACGGCGGTACCCAGCACAACGTGGTGGGCGACAACGTGATCTCGGGCAATCGGGAAGATGGCGTGTTTATGCGCGGCACCACTACAACCAACAATGTCATCGAAAATAATGTGATCGGTACGGACCACACCGGCACGCAGCCGCTGGGCAATCGCTTTAGCGGGTTTTTTCTGTTCGACGGCGTAAACCAGACCCGCATAGAGGGTAATGTCATCGCCGCGCACCAATTTGATGGCATCGGGATGGACGGGGATCGCACCTTCGAAAACCAAGTGGTGGGTAACTATATCGGCACGGACCGAAGCGGGACGCGGCGGCTGGGCAACCGGACAGGCGTTTTTCTGCTACGCGGGACGAACAGCAACGAGATCGGGGGGCTGGACGAAGACGCGGGCAATGTGATCGCGTTTAATCTGCAAGCCGGTATCGTGTTACCCACATCAGGTTCGGGCAATGCCATCCTCGGCAACCGCTTCTACGGACAACGCTTTCTCGGCATCGACCTGTTGCGCGATGGGCGCACGCCCAACGATACCAACGACGCCGACGGCGGCCCGAACCAGCTTCAGAACGCGCCCGTGCTTTCGGATTATCAGCTTGTGGGCGGCGAGGCGCAACTTACGTATGTGGTAGACAGCAGCCCCGACTTTGTGGCCTATGACGGCGGTGCGGAGCCGGGATTGCTGGTGGAATTCTACCGCGCCGATGCGGACTTGGACGAAGGACAGGACCTCATTGCCCGCGACCGCTTCACCGCCGACGATTTTGCCGCAGGCGGAAAAACCATCACGCTGGGTAATGCCGAGGCGCTGGGGCTGACAGGCACCGCACGGCCCATCGCCACGGCGACAGATGCGCTGGGCAACACCTCCGAGTTTTCGCTTCCGGCGGCGCTGGTGAGCGGGACGCCGCAACTCGTGGTTACCAAGGCCGATGAACTCCTTGATGACGACGGCGATGGACAGGTGGTGCCGGGGCAAACCGTCCGTTACATCGTGCGCCTGACCAACGCCACCACCACAGCCACCACCAACCTCCGTTTCTCCGACACCGTGGATCCCAACACCACCTTGCTCCGTGAGTCCATCGAACTGACCCCGGAAGAGGCCGGGTTGGTGGGCTTTGGCCTCGAAGACAACGCCTTCACCGTGGATGTGCCCCTGCTGGAAGCCGGAAGCCCGGTGGAAATCCGCTTTGATGTGGTGGTGCAAGAGGAGGTCGCCGTGCCGCTGATTGTTAACCAGGGCAGCCTCACGGCGGATGGCATACCACCCCTGCTAACCGACAACCCCTTTACTCTCGACGTATCCGGCGACCCGACCGAAACCACCGTCTTCCGCGACGAGAACACGGCGGTGGAAGACGCATCCACCGAACGCCCGTCGCCCACGCTGGCCGTTCCTTTCCCCAATCCCTTTACCTCAGAAACAACGGTGTCGTTCGCCGTCCCATCCGGCGGAGCGGCGGTTCGGCTGGTCGTGTATGATGTGCTGGGCCGTGAGGTGGCTCGGCTGGTTGATGGCTGGATGACCGAAGGCCACCACGAGACCCGTTGGCAAGCCGGGGCACATCCCAGCGGGGCCTATTTTGTCCGGCTTCAGTCGGGCAACCACCAGCAGGTGCGGCAGGTGATCCACCTTCCCTGACTGACGTGCTGGCGGTATCCATTCATGGTTTCTTCAAAATGATTTTTTGGGGATGCATAGGCATCATCCGCTTTTGAAGTGCTAAAGGGTTGATCTGGGAAACAGAGGACGTGTTGCCCGGCCCTATCCCCCCGGTGTCTGGCGAAGTGCACGTTCTCTTTTCCCTGTTTCCCCATCCTCCACCCCTTAATCCCCTCCCTGAATGATGCGCTTTTTGTTACTCGCTCTCGTGGTTGTATTTTTTGCCCCCGAATCGGTGTTTGCCCAGGCCGATCAAGTCCGAATTAATGAAGTCAATGTGGCCGACAACTGGGTGGAGCTCTACAATGCTGGAAATGAAACGGTGGATGTGAGCAACTGGTGGCTGTGCTCGTTTCCGGCGTATGCCACGGTGGGCAGCCGCACCGTATTTGGTGATGGAAGCCCCGTGCTAGACCCCGGTGCCTATCTGGTGGTAGAGTGGGATCCGTCGCGCAACGAGGATGGCAATACGGGAACGCTCGATGGCGAAGTGGGCCTCTACCTTTCGCCGTCGTTTAGCAGTTCGGATGCCGTCGCCGATTACCTGGCCTATGGTGTGGCACAGAGCAGCGGACGCCAAAGCGAAGCCGCTGGAGCGGGAGAGTGGACCCTCGGTGCGGCGGTGGCTTTAGGCGAGGCCGGGACGACGTTGTCATTCTTTGACAATGGTGGTGCGCCCGAAGCCAACTGGAGTATTGGCACGCCCACCCCGAATGGCCCCAATGAAGACACCAGTACCCACATCGAAAACGTGGTCGATTTGCCGCAAGCCTTTGTTCTCAGCGCGGCCTATCCCAATCCTTTCAATCCCGTGACCACCTTTACGTTGTCGGTGGCGCAGGCGCAGGAAGTACGCGTCCAGGTGTATGATGTGCTGGGCCGCCCGGTCCGCACCTTATTCGAGGGCGTGGTAACCGCCGGGGAGGCCCGTGTAGTTTCCTTCGACGCGGATGATCTTCCCAGTGGCTTGTACCTCTATCGTGCCGAAGGCGAATCCTTTTCCGCCACACGACAGGTCATGTTGATCAAGTAGCGGGGCAGGAAAAAAGGACTCGAACTGCACCTGCGAACACGCGTATTATTGCCCCTTCTCAACGACTTTTTATGGAGACAACCATGTCGCGCCTTGGGTTTTTGTTCGCTGTGGTATTTTGTATTGGGCTGCTTGCAGGATGTGATTCAGGAGGCGGAGAGGACGACAGCCCCGAGTGGCTCTATGCCTCGATCCAGGGCGAGGCGAAGGTTGCCCTCATCGACATGCAGACGAACACGGTGCGCCAGGTGGTGGACCTGACGGACTTTGGGTTCACCGAGGGTGCGAAGCCGCACCACGTCGCTGTTGAGGCCGATGGTTCGTTCTGGTACGTCTCGCTGATCGGCGACAACAAAATTGCCAAGTTCAGCCAGGCCGACGATGGCACCGTGGAACTGGTTGAAACGGCTGACTTCGAGACGCCGGGGATGCTGGTGGTGCATCCGACCCTGGACCTGCTGTTTGCGGGACGTTCCATGACCGCCGTGAATCCCCCGTCGGCGATCGGAAAGATCCAGCGGTCCGACATGGCCGTGACCGAGATTCCGGTTGTTTTCCCACGTCCCCACGCGCTGGCCCTCGATCCCTCCGGTGCCTTTGTGTATACCGCCAGCCTCGCCGAAAACCAAGTCATCACGGTAAATGTAGTTGATGAAACAGCAACGTTCACGCAGGTAGCGGGTCCGCAACAGGCGTTTGTTCAGTTTGCTGTTCAGCCGGGCGGCGGGGACATGTACGTGTCGGGCCAACTGACAGCCAACGTAAGCCACTTCGACATCACCAGCCCGGCCGAGCCATCGTTTCTTAACGCCATCGATGTGAACGCTGCGCCGTGGCATCCTATTTTTTCGGATGACGGACGCTTCCTGTATCTGGGCAACAAGCAGGCCAACACCGTCACGGTCATCAACACCGAGGCACAGGCGGTAGAAGCCGTGATTGATGGAGACGGTCTTGCGCAGCCGCATGGCAGCGCCCTCTCGCCGGATGGCCGCTACCTGTACATCTCAAACAACAACATGAACGGCTCTTACACCGCCGCTGATGGCACAACACCGGGCACGGTTGTGGTGATCGACACGCGCAGCAATGCCATTGTGGAGGTGTTGGAACTGGGGGCCAATGTTACAGGGCTAGGCACACGCTAGGCGGCTTCTTTGCCCCGTGTGGAAAGGCCAAAAGGCAGATACAGCGGGCAGGTGCTGACGAGGCTCGTCAGCAGAAAAACGGCGGCGAGGATACCGAGGATGATGGCGGCGGTGCCGGTGATCTGACCCGCGAAATACAGCGCGGCGATGACGATGGCGATCACGACGCGGATGACGCGGTCGAGCGCTCCCATATTCTTTTTCATGGCTCTATGTGCCGAGGCGTTGGTTGGAGAAACACCGTTCCTATACGACCCATTCGATGAACAGCGCCAGTGCGGTGACAAGGCCCAGGCAAAGCAGGCATACCAGCAAAAATTTGAGCACGTTGCGGCGCATATCAGCAGGAGACGTAGGATATACACCAAGCTAGGAAGGGCCGGCGTGCTTGTCTGTGATCTACGTCACAAAGTGGCCATCACGGGGTGCTCATGGTAGCGAGTGCCGGGACATCGCGCAGGTGTACCACTCCCCGGGTTAAGGCCACCCATCCGCGATGCTCGAACTCTTTCAGGATGCGGCTTACGACTTCGCGCGAGGTGCCCAGGTCGGCAGCGATGTGTTCGTGGGTGCGTTCAAGGCGGGAGGACGTGGCTCCTGCTTCTGCCAGGTAGGCCGCCAGCCGCTCATCCACCCGGTGAAAGGCCACCTCTTCCACCAACTCGATCACCGTGGTGAGGCGGCGCGAGAGCAGGTCGAACACATAGGTGCGCCACGCACGGAATTGGTCGAACCAGTCCTGAAACAGGGGAGCCGGAATAACCAGGGCATCGACGTCGGTCTCAGCCTCGGCGAACGCCGGAAACAGGCGGTCACTCAGGATACACGAGGCCGTGAGGATGCAGCTTTCGCCGGGGCGAATGCGATAGAGGGTGATGGGGCGGCCATCATCGCTGAGTTTGTACACGCGGGCATTGCCTTCCAGAACAAGCGGAAGGTGTGCGCAGGCATTGCCTTCCATGCACACAAAGGCACCCGCCGGGAGAGTGGTGGCTACGGCCTGGGTGGCAATGGCTTCGTGGAGGGCAGGGGAGGCCGCATGCAGAAACGGAAACAGGTGGTCGATACGGGGGTCGTCGAAAAGCGGAGCCATGCGTGTTCTTGGAAAGGGGTAGGCATCCCAAGAAAACGTACGGCCCAACGATACGCAACGGGTCTTCCATGAAGACACCGGGGGTCACTGATTGTCTAGAATTTCCAGAAAGCCTTGCCAATCGGAAAGCGTTTCTGGAAAACGCAGCTTGCGTTCGTAAAACGCCTGTTTAAAATAGGATTGATAGGCAACCGGAGAGATGGGACTGCCGGTGGCAAGGGTTTCGTTTGCGGCGGCCTGTTGGTAGAGGGCCGAGATGGTAGGCCGACCTGTTGTGTCTTCCGACAAGAGCTGTTGCAAGGCGGCATGCATGTACGTAAGGCGCTCGAAGAACAGGCTTGGATCGGAGGAAGGGGGTAGGGGGCTTGGAGGAGGGGCGGTGAGGCGGGCCATGCGATGCCGGTGCAACACCAGGGCAAGCAAGCCGAGTGCGACGAGGCTTCCGCCCAACAGGGCTACCCACGACCAGGAGGAATCGCGGGGCTGGAGCACCATGCGCAGGTAGGCTTCCTGCGCCTCGCGCAGCGCCCGGGCCGTGGCAATCTGGTGCACGTCGGTGGGGGCAGCGTTGACGGCTAAATGGTACCAATTCTCGGCAGCATCGTACTCTTCCAGGGCTTCATGGATTTTGCCTTTTTCCAAATAGAGGAGGACGACAAACTCTGGAATCTCGGATGTCGCGGAAAGGTTGAGGGCGTATTCCAGGCTGCGAAGGGCGTCGTCGGTTCGTCCCTGGGCGTGGTACAACCGTGCCTGTCGCCAATGAATGTGGATGATTTCGCGGGGCAGGTTGTGTGTTTCGGCGAGGTAGAGGGCGTGCTCAAACGCTGCGCGTACCGAATCAGGAGATCCGAAGGCATGCTGGGCACGCGCAAGGAGGACATAGGCCTGAATGCGCCGGTCGATGTCACGTGGGGCATTAAACAAACGGATGGTGGTGTAGGAGTCGCGCAGTACCTGATCAAGCAGAGGCTCGTCCATCTCGCGTTGCCAATGCAGGGCGAGCAGCGCGTTGCTGCGTTCGAAGAGGGCCCGGGCACGTGTCTCGTTGTTGACCGCCGGGGTTTCAAGGACCTCTGTGGTTAACGCAATCGCCTGTTCAAAATCATCAAGGTGGTTATACACCAGGGCGCCGTCCACCTTGCCCGACAATTGGTCTTCAAGGGGAAGGGCGTCGGCATAGCGTTCGAATTCGGCATACGCATCCACCACGCCATGCAGGTTTCCATCGGCACTATCAAACGTCAACTTCCACAGGGCGAACCGGGCGCGGTATTCGGCGTCGGCATCAGACAGATAGCGCTCGTAGAACAACACGACGTTGTTCTGGGCAGGGGCCATCTGGTCGAGGTGATAGTGGGCCCACACTTCTTTGTTCAGCAGCCACACCTCGCGGAGGCCTCGGGTGCCGTCATAACAAATCCGGGCATCATGTGCTTGCAACGCAATCCGTTCCAGCGTCTCGGCATCATAGGTTTCTGCTTGCGTGTCGGTGGTTGCCAGGAGGTGCTTGTAGTGCTCGGAGACGTCTTGCGTAAGGGCATCACAGTCCTGTGCCCAGGCCAGCGGCGCCACCAGCATGGAACCAATGAGGCAAGCTGTGTTAAAAATAAGTAGCTTGGCGCTCATGCCCTCCTCAACCAACACGTAGGTGAATCGTATGTATAACGAACAACTCTTATTTGCAAGATCGGAAGGCGAAGGGGAAGGAGAAGGTGGTAATAATGGGGGAAGTGGCGGCGGGGGCGGTACCGGTACGGGTGGCGGAGGATCCGGTGATCCGCCTCCTTTGTGTTAGACACATAAGCCGGGGATTTATAACCTACATTCAGGGGGACTTCATCGGAGGTCCCTTTTTTTTGACCCTTCTTCTTGTGCCCCCATTCATCACAACCCCGCATCAGCACGTTTAACCGTCAGTTCGCCACAAAGTTGATGATGCGGCCCGGCACGTAGATTTCGCGGCGCAGCGTTTTGCCCTCCAAAAAACGACGGACGTTGTCTTCGTCGCGGGCCTGGGCCAGCACGGCGTCTTTCTCCAGCCCCACCGGAATTTCGATGGTGGCGCGGACCTTGCCATTGACCTGCACGGCGACGGCCACGGTGTCTTCCTTCAGGTGCGCTTCCTCCACCGGCGGCCATGGCGCATAGGCCAGGCTCTCGGCATTCCCTAGCCGCTGCCACAACTCCTCGGCGAGGTGCGGAGCGAACGGACTCAGCAACAGCACAAACGGTTCGGCAATGGCTGTTGGCAGCACGTCCCACTTGTTAGCGGCGTTGACAAACTCCATCATCGCGGCAATGGCGGTGTTGAACCGCAGTGCTTCGATGTCGTCGGTCACTTTCTGGATCGTCTGGTGCAGCACGCGCAGTTGCTCTTTGCTGGGCGTAGCCTCGGTCGCGGTGACGGCGGCGTCGTCGGTGATGAACAAGCGCCACACCCGGTTCAGGAAGCGGTGCGGTCCTTCCAGGCCGCGCATGCTCCACGGTTTCACCTGTTCCAGCGGTCCCATAAACATCTCGTACAGCCGGAACGTGTCGGCGCCGTACTGCGCCACCACATCGTCGGGGTTAACGACGTTGCCCCGGCTTTTGCTCATTTTGAAGGCCCGGGCATCCACCTGAATGCCGGGCTGGTCGTTCAGGACAAAGCCGTCGCCTTTTTTGGTAACATCGTCATCGGTGACCGCGTGCGCCGTCACTTCCTGTCCGGTGCTTTTGATGACGCCGTTTTCCACCTCGCTGGCCGAGACGTAATGCCCGTCGGCATCCTGGTAGGCGGTGTATTCCATCTCGCCCAGGATCATGCCCTGGTGGAGCAGCTTTTTGAAGGGCTCTGGCGAGCTAATGACACCCGCGTCGAACAGCACCTTGTGCCAGAACCGCGCATACAGCAGGTGCAACACGGCATGCTCGGCCCCGCCGATGTACAGGTCCACCGGCATCCAGTATTTTTCCTTTTCGGGGTCGATCAACTGCTCCGTGTTGTGCGGGTCGATGTAGCGCAGGAAGTACCAGCACGAGCCCGCCCATTGCGGCATCGTGTTGGTCTCGCGGCGGGCGGGTTTGCCGGTGGCCGGATCGGTGGTGTGCAGCCAGTCCGTTGCCAGCGACAGCGGGCCTTCGGGCGAGCCGCTGGGCTTAAATTCTTCCAGATCGGGCAGCGCCACGGGCAGCGCATCGGCGGGCAGGGGCTTCGGTTCGCCATCGACGAAGATGACGGGGAACGGCTCGCCCCAGTAGCGCTGGCGGCTGAACAGCCAGTCGCGCAGCTTAAAGTTGACCTTGGCTTCGCCGACGCCGTGCGCCTCCAGCCAGTCGATGATTTTTCGCTTGGCCTCCGCGACTTCCAGCCCGTTCAGGCTGGTGCCCTGCGCGGCGACACCGGGGATGGGGGTGCTGGTGGCATCCGAGTTGATGGCGGGACCGTCGCCCGTGTACGCCTTGCCCTCGAAGTCGGCGGGCGGCTGTACGGTGCGGATGATGTCCAGCCCAAACTTTTCGGCGAATTCCCAGTCGCGTTCATCCTGCCCCGGCACGGCCATGATGGCTCCGGTGCCGTATGACGCCAGCACATAGTCGGCGATCCAGATCGGGATGGCGGCACCGTTGACGGGGTTTTGGGCATAGGCGCCGGTGAACACGCCGGTCTTGTCTTTCTGCAACTCGGTGCGTTCCAGGTCGCTTTTGTGCGAGGCGGCGGTGCGGTAGGCGTTTACCTCGTCGCGTTGGTCGGCAGATGTGATCACATCCACCAGCGGATGTTCGGGGGCCAGCACCATAAACGTCGCGCCGAACAGCGTATCCGGGCGGGTCGTGAAGACGCGGATGGTGGCGCCGTCATGATCAACCACCGCAAAATCAACTTCGGCTCCTTCGCTGCGCCCGATCCAGTTGCGCTGCATCTCCTTGGTGCTCTCAGGCCAGTCGAGTTCGTCCAGCCCTTCCAGCAGCCGGTCACCATACGCTGTAATCTTCAGCATCCACTGGCGCAGCGGACGCCGCACGCACGGGAAACCGCCCACTTCACTCTTGCCGTCGATGACTTCTTCATTGGCGAGCGTGGTGCCCAGTTCGTCGCACCACCACACCGGGACCTCGGCCTGGTAGGCCAGCCCTTTTTCGTACAGCTTCAGGAAGATCCACTGGGTCCAGCGGTAGTAGTTGGGATCGGTGGTATCCACCTCGCGGTCCCAGTCGTACGAGAAGCCCAGGCTCTGCAACTGCTCGCGAAACCGGTTGATGTTGCCCTCGGTGGTGATGCGCGGGTGCGTGTTGGTTTTCAGGGCATACTGCTCGGCAGGCAGCCCAAAGGCGTCCCAGCCAATCGGGTGCAGCACGTTGAAGCCTTGCATGCGCTTGTAGCGGGCGACGATATCCGTGGCGGTGTATCCCTCCGGGTGGCCGACGTGAAGCCCCGCGCCGCTGGGATACGGAAACATATCGAGGGCGTAAAACTTGGGCTTCGTGGTGTCAACGTTGTCGGGCGTGCGGAAGGTTTTGTGCGACGCCCAGTGGTGTTGCCATTTTTGCTCGACGTCTTTAAAGGGATAACTCGCCATGGGAAAAAGGGTGGTAAAACGCGCGTGGGCGCGGTATGAGGGTCCAAATGAACAAAAACCGGCGCCGGGAAGGACGTCGGTTCGAAAGAAAACAAAATACGAAGCGCTGCGGCGAAATGTTCTTTAGGAATCAGGCTCCGTACCAGACAAGCGTTCCTTCGTGTCATCTCGTCGAACTCGTCGAGGAGAGATCTCCCACGCTGGAATCGCTCAAACGCGGGAGAAGGACTTTATCACCGGACGGGCGAATGCTCCCATGCGTCACTGTGAGGAGCCACAGGCGACGTGGCGATCTCACCCCGCTGGGAAATGGTACTTCGGACGGGGTGAGATCACCACAGGCTCTGCGATCCTTCGTGATGACACATTCAAGCGTTTGGGCGTGTACCGAGGGAACCAGCGAAGGAAACAGGACGGGGGTTGGCGGGTGTTGAGGGCCGCTCCTATGAAGTTTGCTTTGCCATGCCTGATCAAAAACACCTGCTCGAAACAGCCCAGACCATCGCCGTAGTCGGTTGCTCCGACGACCCGTCCCGGACCAGCTTTGCCATCGCCCGCTACTTGCAGGCGGCAGGCTACCGCGTCATTCCCGTGAATCCCAACATTGAGGGTTGTCTGGGCGAAACCGCTTATCCCGATCTGCAACACATTCCCGATGATGTCACCATCGACATCGTCAACATTTTTCGACATCCCAAGCACACCGCCGACATGGTGCGGATGACGGCTGATTATGCGAAAAAGACGGGTGCCCAACCGGCCATCTGGACCCAATTGGGTGTGTCGAGCCTGGAGGCAGAACGGCTGGCAGAAGAAGCAGGGCTGCCGTACGTGGCCAACCGCTGCATCATGGTCATGCACCGTACCCTGCTGGGATGAATCCAACACCGAAAGTTAAGATCTGCTGCATCAGCAGCGTGGAAGAAGCCGAACGGGCTATCGGGCTTGGGGCGTCGGCGCTGGGGTTGGTCTCGGCGATGCCCAGCGGTCCTGGCGTCATCGAGGAGGCGCACATCGCGGAGATCGCTGCTGCCGTGCCGCCCTCCGTCGCCACGTTTTTGCTGACCAGTCTGCAAGCCACCGACGCCATCATCGCGCAGCATCACCGCTGCCCAACGACCACCATTCAACTGGTGGACCAACTGGAAGAGGGGACCTATGCGGATTTGCGGGCGGCCCTGCCCGGGGTGCAGTTGGTGCAGGTAATTCATGTGACAGATGCGGCGTCTATTCAGGAAGCGGAAACGGCGGCACCGCATGTTGATGCCTTGTTGCTGGATTCTGGCAACCCGAACGCGGTGGTAAAAACGCTCGGTGGGACCGGCAATACGCACGATTGGGCCCTGAGTCGTCAGATTTGCGACAGGGTGGACGTGCCTGTCTTTCTAGCCGGTGGCTTGCGGGTGCATAACGTCGCGGCTGCTATTGAACAAGTGCAGCCGTTTGGACTGGATCTGTGTACCGGCGTGCGCACGGACGGGCAACTCGATGAAGCGAAGCTGCGGGCGTTTATGGACGCGGTGCGCGCCTAATACGGGGACGGACTCATGGCCGTCCAGCCACCATCTACCACCAGGGTTTGGCCGGTGATGTGCCGTGCCTCGTCAGAGACAAGAAACACCGCTGCGTTTGCAATGTCGTCGACAGTGGCGGGTCGACCGATGGGGGTGATGCGTGCCCACGTTTTTTCATAGGCGGTGTCTTCCAGGGTGCGCTCCGTCGCCGTTGCACCGGGCGCAAGGGCATTCACGGTGATCTGAAACGGTGAGAGTTCGGCGACCAGCGTGCGTGCGAGCAGTTCGAGCGCGGCTTTGGTCATGCCGTAGGCCGCCAGGTTCTGGTGGGCCTGATGCCCCGTCACCGACGACATAAACAACAGCCGACCTCCCGTGCCCTGTTTTTTTATCTGCCGGGCAGCCGCCTGCGCGAGAAAAAACGTGCCACCGAGATTCACCTTCAACACGCGGTAAAAGTCTTCTGGGGGATAGGTGAGAAAGTCGCCGTACAGCGTGATGCCTGCATTGGCGATGGCAATATCCAGATGGCCGAAGCGGGAGACAGCGGTGTCTACAAGCGTCTGAATCACCTCCAGGTCGCTGCAATCGCCCGGCACGTCGATACATCTTTCGCCGATTTTCTCTGCCGCCTGCTGAGCCAGGCCGGGATCCAGGTCGTTCAGCACCACGCAGGCCCCGGCGTTGGCTAACTGGTGCGCAATGGCAAGGCCAATGCCTTGCCCGGCTCCGGTGACAAGGGCAACGCGATCGTGTAGGTTGCTCATCCGTTAATCCGTCTGTAACTGGATAGCGGTGGGGTGGTCGGTGATCAAGACGTCGATGAGGCCGCCCCTGATTGCTGCGCGAATTGCCGCCACCTTTTGGGCTCCGCTGGCCACGCCCACAACGCGGGGCACCTGCTGCAACGCGTCGAGGGTGATGCCGATGGTGCGTTCGTCCAGCGAGGTAGTCACCGGCTGGCCGTCGGCGTCGAAGAAGCGCATGGCGATATCGCCGATGGCGCCCGCCTGCACCAGTGCTTCGTAATCGGCGGCGGGGAGGACAGCGCCGTCGTGTTCAAAAACAGGATTCGTGGAAAGGGCGCCGATGCCGACGTACGCCACCGTGAGTTGGGAGAAGAGATCAATCGCGGCCTGCACATAGCGGTCCTTGAGCAAAACGTCGCGGCTTTCGGCGCGGTCTACGATGCCCGGCGCAGGAAGCAACGTGAGCGACCCGGCAAGGAGTTGGGCCAGTCGACGCGAGAGGTCGGCGGCGTGGGTCTCGGCCTCTGGCGGTCCGAAGCCGCCCATCATCTGCACCACCTGGACGTCGTTCGGCGACTGTGGCTGGAGGGACTGCACCAGCGCTTGCAGCGTGCGGCCCCAGGTCACTCCCAGGATGTCGCCCGCCGCCAGCGTCCGTAGCAGATACGCCGCTGCCGCCGTGCCCAGTTGCTGCCGAAGCATCTGATCGCCACTCGCCGCGTCGGCGTCCACAATCAGCACTTCTTCCAGCTTATAGCGCTGTTCGAGGTCGGTTTCCAACTCCAGGAAGCTGCCCCGCGACACCACGTTAATCTGAACGATGCCTTCCTCGCGGGCCTGTTGAATCAGCCGCGACACCTTGGGGCGCGACACATGCAGCCGGTTGGCGATCTGCTGCTGGGTGTGCTGCTGGAGGTAATACAACTCGCTCACCTTACTCAGCAGCCGATAGTTGATGGGGTCTTTGGGACGGGCCATGCGGATCGGTTTCGGTGACGGGATATTTAAAATACATGATCATCTGTTCTAAAATGAACAGATGTGCCCAATTGATCCTGCCTTCACAAGCAATGATTGACAACGAACGTCAGGTTCTGTACACTTCTAGAATTGATCATGTGATCATTTATGAGCATATGATCATAAATCACTTTGTGAGACTTCGAAAGGAGCGGCACCTTTGCTGCGACGACGCCCGCATCCAGAATCTCGGTCGGGTGCGCGTGGTGGTTCAATAGATCGGGGAGAAGGCAACACCTGCGGATACCTGACTGAAGCACACCGACTGAAAAATGAAAAAGCACAACGGCGTTTTAACGAGGCTTCTTGCCTTGACCCTGTTTTTGCCCATCGTTGCCGGTTTGCCTGCCCTTGGGTGGGGACAGGAAGCGCCTGCTGTCTCTGTTGATCCAGCGCAGTTGTCCGCTATCGGGACGGTAGACGCACGTTATCAGTCCTACAACGTTGAAATGGTGGAGGTGACAGGGGGGCGGTTCTGGCGCCCGTACGATAGCGTAGCCGAAGACGCGGAGGCGGCCCCGGCATCAACTGACGGCACGCCGACCGGCCTCGACCCCAGCCTCTACGAGTACCGCCCCCCCGTAGATCTGTCCGATCCGCGACTGCGCACCCTCGCCCGGGCGCTTGGTCCCGCCTACGTGCGCGTGAGCGGGACATGGTCGAACCGGACCTACGTGCCTGCCGAAAACGAAGAGTCGTCCGCAAGTCCACCCGAAGGCTACGGCGGCGTCCTCACGCCGGAGCAGTGGAAAGGCGTGATCGATTTTGCAGACGCCGTGGACGGCGAGATTGTCACCTCGTTTGCCATCGGCACCGGGGTGCGTGATGCAGAGGGAGACTGGACGTCCGTTCAGGCGGAGCGGCTGCTCAACCTCACACGCGCTCACGGCGGGACGATTTATGCAGCCGAGTTCTTCAACGAGCCCAACCTCGCGATGATGGGCGGGGCCCCGCAAGGATACGCGGCGGAGGACTACGGGCGCGACTTCCAGCGCTTCCACGATTATGTTCGCAAGGCGGCCCCGGAGATGCAGGTTGCCGGACCGGGTTCGGTGATGGAGACGACGGGGGACTGGATGCCGAGTGGTAGCCAACTGCCCTTCCTCCTGACTCCTGAACTGCTCGAAGCGTCGGGCGATACAGATCTGGATGCGTTTTCCTACCACCACTATGGAGCGGTCTCGCAGCGGTGTGCGGGGGCGTTGCAGACCTCGCCCGAGGAGGCCCTTTCGGAGCAGTGGCTGCGCCGTACGGACGAGACGCTCGCTTTCTACAAACCGCTCCGCGACCAGTACGCACCCGGCGCGCCGATCTGGCTGACCGAGACTGCCGAGGCTGCCTGCGGCGGCAATCCCTGGGCGAACACGTTCCTCGACTCGTTTCGTTACCTCGATCAACTCGGTCGCCTCGCCACGCAGGATGTCGCTGTTGTTATGCACAACACGCTGGTCGCCAGCGACTACAGCCTGATCCACGAAGACACCCTGACTCCGAAGCCCAGCTACTGGGGCGCCCTGCTGTGGGAGCGGCTGATGGGCACCACGGTGCTGGATAGCGGCGTCAAGGTTCAGGAGGGGCTTCACCTTTACGCACACTGTATGGCGGATGCGCCCGGCGGCGTGGCCCTGCTCGTCCTCAACAACAGCCGCACCGAACACTCCATGGTGAGCCTGCCTATTGGTGGGGCTCGCTACACCTTGTCCGCCGATGACGTGCAGGCGGCGGAGATTTCGCTCAATGGGCAAACGCTACACGTCGGGGCCGACGACACGCTGCCCGAACTCATGCCTGTGCCTTTCTCCAGTGGTGACGTCACGTTTGCGCCGACAACCATCACGTTCCTGACGGTGCCAGGGGCAAACAATGCAAGCTGCCGTTGATGCCATGCTGGCACTGCGCTAACCTTTCTAACCCCTGAATCCTAAACCCCGAAGTGTATGATGACCGAGCAGGTTGAGCAGCACAATGCATCGCTGGGTGAGGCGCACCGCCGCGATGTGGAACACCTGGGCGAACAACTCCGGCGGCGAAAGATCGACCTGGAGGCCGTCGTTGCGCAGGTGGCGGCGTTTGAGGTGGCCGTGCCGTCGTGGGCGCTGGGTACGGGCGGCACCCGCTTCGGGCGCTACCCCGGACCGGGCGAGCCCCGCGACGTGTTCGAGAAGATGGATGACATCGCGGTGATTCAGGGGCTTACCCGCGCCACGCCGCGCGTCTCGCTGCACCTGCCGTGGGACGAACCCGACAACCCCGCCGCCCTCCGCGATCATGCCTCCGCGCTGGGTCTCGGCTTCGATGCCGTCAACTCAAACACTTTTCAGGATCAGGCCAACCAGGCGCATTCCTACAAATTCGGATCGCTTTGCCACACCGATGCCGCTGTGCGGGCACAAGCCGTGGCGCATAACATCCACGTGATCGAGGTGGGCGCAGCGCTGGGGTCGGACGCGCTCACGGTGTGGCTGGCCGATGGGAGCAATTACCCCGGTCAGATGCATCTGCGTAAGAGCTTCGAGCGGACGCTGGCAGGCTTGCAGGAGATCTACGCTGCCTTGCCAGATGGCTGGCGGCTTTTCACCGAACATAAGCCCTATGAGCCCGCCTTTTATGCCACGGTGGTGCAGGACTGGGGCTCGTCGCTGTTGCTGGCGCAGGGTCTCGGCGAGCAGGCGTCGTGCCTGGTGGATCTGGGCCATCACTTGCCCAACACCAACGTCGAACTCGTGGTGGCGCGGCTCGTCACGGCGGGCAAACTGGGTGGCTTTCACTTCAACGACAGCAAATACGGTGACGATGACCTGACGGCAGGCTCCATCAAACCGTACCAACTCTTTCTCGTCTTTAATGAGTTGGTCGACGCTGCACAGGACGGGGTGCTTGGGGCCGACCCGGCGTATATGATCGACCAGAGCCACAACCTGAAGGACCCAGTGGAAGCACTCCTGATGACGGTGGACAATTTGCAGCAGGCGTACGCGAAGGCGCTGTTAGTGCGCCGTGAGGCGCTGACGCATGCCCAGGAAACCAACGACGTTGTGATGGCCGAGGCTGTGCTCAAGGCGGCCTATGACACCGACGTACGGCCCCTCGTCGCTGAGGCACGGCGTCGTAGCGGCGGGGCGCTTGATCCCATCGCCACGTTCCGTGCTTCGGGCTACCGCGCGGCGAAGGCCAACGAGCGGGCGGGCGCGGCCTACATTCCACCGCAGAGCCTTTAAAAACTCCCGTAGGTCTCATTCCCCCGCTTAAATGAAACAGTACCTTGCCTTTGACCTCGGCGCTTCGAGCAGCCGCGCTGTCCTTGGGACGCTAAAGGGCGACGTGATGCGCTTGGACGAAATCCACCGCTTCATCACCCCCATTCTCGAACAGGGCGACCACTTGTTTTGGGACCTCGGCGTGCTGTGGAACGAACTTCAGACGGGTCTCCAGAACGCCCTGGCGGTGGCACCCGGACTGCGCAGCCTGTCAGTCGATTCATGGGGCGTAGACTATGTGCCGCTGGATGCCGAGGGGGAACCGCTCCGTGCGCCGTATTGCTACCGTGACCCCCGCACCGACGGCATGATGGAACGCGCCTTCAAGACCGTGCCCGCCCAAGAAATCTATGCCCACACCGGCATTCAATTCCTGTCGTTTAACACCCTCTATCAGGTGCTGGCCGATGCGGCGGGCGCGCCTGATCTGCTTCAGCAAACGCGGCACCACCTGCCCATCGCCGACTATTTTAACTACCGCTTCAGCGGCCACTTTGTCGTCGAGGTCTCGATGGCGAGCACGACACAACTGATGGACGTCCACACCCAACAATGGGCAAAACCGTTGATGCATGCCTTCGGCCTCGATCCAACCCCGTGGCCTGCGATTGTACCCTCGGGCACGCGGCTGGGGCCCGTCCAGCAGGCTCCCTCGGTGATGACGGTCGCCACATGCAGCCACGACACGGGCAGTGCCGTTGCCGCCACGCCTGCGACGCAGCCACCGGGCACGTGGGCCTACATCAGTTGCGGCACGTGGTCGCTCCTCGGCGTGGAGCGGCAGGCCCCGCTCCTGAATGAAGAAGCCCGCACGGCGGGTTTTACGCATGAGGCAGGTGTGGATGGCACCCTTCGCTTCTTAAAAAACCTGACCGGCCTCTGGACCCTGCAAGAGTGCACCCGCGAGTGGCGGGAGCAAGGCGCGTCCGTCGATTGGGAGACGCTGGAAGACGAAGCCCACGCATCAACATCGATTCAAGCCGTCATCAATCTGGAAGACTCACGCTTCCTCGCACGCGGCGGCATGGAGGATCGTCTCCGCGCCTACTGCCGCGAGCAGGGGCAGCCGGAGCCGCAGACACGTGGTCAACTCGTCCGCCTCATATTGGAAAGCATCGCCGCGAGCTACCGCCGGGCGCTGCAGCACCTGGAGGACCTGACCGGGCAACGCATCGAAACCGTGCATCTTTTTGGCGGTGGCTCCCAGAACCGGCTGCTGTGTCAACTCACCGCCGATGCCTGCCAGACAACCGTTGTGGCCGGTCCGGTGGAAGCCACAGCCTTAGGCAACCTGCTCATACAGGCCCGCACGATGGGCGATTTGCCCGACGGCCTCACCATCCGGGAGGTGGCCGCCCGGTCGAGCCAGCTACAGACCTACAAACCAAGCGATCAATCAGCTTAACCATTATGGACACCCAAGCAGTACCATCAAAATACCAATACGTCGAGGATCAGTGGGACGACGCCGTTGCCGACGGGCTCGATCCAGTGGCGCGGCTCGTCTACCGCAGCAACCTGCTCGGCAGCGACTGGCGCATCACCAACACCGGGGGCGGCAACACGTCCTCGAAGCTCACCGAGCAAGACCCCATCACCGGCGAGGCTGTCGAGGTGTTGTGGGTGAAAGGCTCCGGCGGCGACCTGCGCACCGCCACCAAGGCCAACTTCGCCTCGCTCTATCAGGAACAGGTGCTGGCGCTCCAAGCGGTCTATGACCGTTTTCCCGAGCGCGGCCTCAAGACACCCGCCGAGGATGCGATGGTGGCGATGTATCCGCACACCACGTTCAACCTGAACAAGCGTGCGCCCTCCATTGACACGCCGCTCCACAGCTTCATTCCGTACAAACACGTCGACCACATGCACCCGGTTGCGGTGATTGCGCTGGCGACGGCGGCAGACGGGCCTGCGCTGTGCCAGCAGGTTTATGGCGACGAGGTCGTCTGGGTCGATTGGAAGCGCCCCGGCTTTGAACTGGGGCTGGAGATGCAGCGCGTTTGTGAGGAACACCCGGAGGCGAAAGGCATCCTGATGGGCGGCCACGGGCTCATCAACTGGGCCGACGACGACAAGGCATGTTATCACCTCACGCTCCGCCTCATCGATCAGGCCGCCCAATTTATTGCCAAACGCGATCAGGGGCAGGCAACCTTCGGCGGCGCACGCTACCAGACGACGGAGGAAGCCGAGCGTCGGCGGATGCTTGTCGAAATTCTGCCGTGGCTTCGGGGACGTGTCAGTTCCGCCCGGCGCATGATCGGCACCGTCGAGGCATCGGACGCTGTGCTCGACTTCATCAACAGCGAGCGGGCGGGCGAACTGGCTGAACTGGGGACGAGTTGCCCGGATCACTTCCTGCGGACGAAAATCAAGCCGCTGTATGTGGACTGGGACCCAGCCTCCGGCGATGTGGACGCGCTAAAAAAAGCGCTCGACGCCGGGCTGGTGCAGTACCGCGAGGATTACCGGGCCTACTACGAAGCCTGCAAACACCCCGACTCGCCCGCCATCCGGGGCGGCGACCCGACCGTCGTGCTGATCCCCGGCCTCGGGCTGATCGGCTGGGGCAAGTCGAAAAGCGAAAGCCGTGTCACTGCCGAGTTTTACAAGTGCGCCATAGAGGTGATGCGCGGGGCCGAAGCGGTGTCGTCGTATACCGCCCTCGTGCGGCAGGAGGCGTTCGACATCGAATACTGGGCGCTGGAAGAAGCCAAGCTCCAGCGGATGCCGCCAGAAAAAGAACTTGCCCGCCAGATTGTTGCCGTCGTGGGAGCCGGAGGCGGGATTGGCGAGGCCGTCGCCCACCGTGTGATCCGTGAAGGAGCCGTTGTGGTAGCCGCCGACCTCCGGTCCGGCACCGCAACGGCCACAGCGGAGGCGATGATGCAACAGATCGGCATGGGCATCGGCGTGGCCGGCACCGGGATCTCCGGCGCAGGCGACGTGATCGGGCTCGGCTGCGACATGACGGACCGCGCCTCCGTGCGCGAAGCGCTGGCCGACGCTGTGCTGGCGTACGGCGGCATCGATCATGTCGTCGTCACCGCGGGTCTGTACGTCAGCCCCGACACCGAGGGCCGCATCCCCGATGCCAAGTGGGCCGACAGCTTCCGCGTCAACGTCACCGGGCCGTTCCTGGTGGCCGACGAAGCGGCGAAGATCTGGGCGGCGCAGGGACTTTCGGGGTCGCTGGTTGTGACCACAAGTGTTAACGCGGTTGTGCCCAAAAAAGGCAGTTTCGCCTACGACACCTCGAAGGCGGCGACCAACCATCTTGTCCGCGAACTGGCGGTGGCGCTGGCCCCGCATGTCCGCGTCAACGCCGTGGCACCGGCGTCGGTGGTGGAAGGCTCGGCCATGTTTCCGCCGGAACGGGTGATTGCTTCGCTGGCTAAGTACGGTCTGCCTTACGACGACGGCGAAGACGACCAGACGCTCCGCACCCGCCTTGCTCAGTTTTATGCCCAACGTACGCTCACGAAGCAGCCCGTCACCCCGGTGCATCAGGCCGAAGCCGTTTTCCTGCTCGTCTCGGATCGGCTGGGGCGGACAACGGGGCAGGTGCTCAACGTCGACGGCGGCCTCACGGAAGCCTTCCTCCGGTAAACCCGTTGCACCCCGATGCGCGTCGCCCTTTTCGTTCCCTGCTACATCGATCAGTTGTACCCCGCCGTGGCTCGTGCTACGCTGGAGGTGCTGGAGCGGCAGGGATGCACCGTCTCCGTCCCGCTTGGGCAGACGTGCTGTGGACAGCCCATGGCAAACGCCGGATTCGAGGCAGGAAGTGTGGGGACGATGCAGCGATTCGTGGACCTTTTTGCAGATTTCAACTACATCGTCGCGCCCTCTGGGAGTTGCGTGGCGCACGTCCGTGAGCATTACAAACGGCTCCCTCAGAATGACGCCGTTCAGCATGTCCGCGCCCGCACGATGGAGTTGTGCGAATTTCTCACCGATGTGCTGGGCGTCGAACAACTCGATGCCCGGTTTCCGCACCGCGTGGGGCTACACGAAAGCTGCCACGGGCTGCGTGGGCTTCGGCTGGCGTCGTCGTCGGAGCTTCAGGTGCCGCGTTTCAGCAAAGTCCAGCGGCTGCTCGAACTGGTCGATGGCCTCGAACTGGTTCCACTCGACCGGGCCGATGAATGCTGCGGCTTTGGGGGGACCTTTGCCGTCACGGAGGAGGCGCTGTCGGTCAAGATGGGGCGCGACCGCCTGCGTGACCATGTGGCGCACGGAGCCGAGATCATCACCGCCACCGACATGTCGTGCCTGATGCATCTGGGCGGTCTGGCGCGGCGGCAGCAGATGCCGGTGCAGATTCGCCACGTCGCCGAAATCCTCCGGGGAGAAGATGGATGATAGTATTTCCGAGGTATAGCAGTGCATAGAATAAAGTGTCATGCTGAACCATGTCCTGAACTTGATTCAGGATCTTTCAGCATCTCAGCTTCCTGCGTTGAGATTCCGACACGAACGAAGTGACTGACGCAGTAATCGAGTTCGGAATGACACATCCTTCAACTTTGCACACGAATTTTTCAGAACTGGTATGAGCACGCCGCTTCCCGAAATACCATTGCCTGTCATCGACCACGCGGCGGCAGCGGCCCGCTTCGTGGCAGACGAGGCCCGCACCAACTGGCACGATGCGTCGCTGTGGCAGGTGCGGCAGAAGCGCGACCGCGCCGCGCAGGCGGTGCCCGAGTGGGAAGCCCTGCGCGACCTTGCCTCCAAGATCAAGGCGCACACCCTTTCTCGCCTCGATGAATACCTGGCCCAGTTCGAGGAGCAAGCGACGGCGAATGGCATCCAGGTGCATTGGGCCAAAGACGCCGCCGAGCACAACCAGATTGTGCATGCGATTCTGGCCCGCCACGGTGTGCAACGGCTCGTCAAGAGCAAGTCGATGTTAACGGAAGAGTGCGGACTGAACCCGTACCTCGAAGCGCAAGGCATCGAGGTGGTAGATACCGACCTCGGCGAACGAATTGTGCAACTGGCGGGCGAAGGACCGAGCCACATTGTGATGCCCGCCATCCATGTGAAAAAAGAGGAGATCGGGGCGCTGTTTCATGAGAAGATCGGGACGCCCGCCGGAGAGGCCGATCCGGGGCGACTGACGGAGGCGGCGCGACAGCACCTCCGCGCCCATTTCCTTAGTGCGGATGCCGCACTCACGGGAGTCAATTTTGCCATCGCCGAGACGGGCGGGTTTGTGGTTTGCACGAATGAGGGCAACGCGGACCTCGGCGTACACCTCACCCCGGTGCATATTGCCAGCATGGGCATCGAGAAGATCATCCCGGCTGCCGAGCATCTGGGCGTGTTTCTGCGGCTACTGGCGCGCAGTGCCACGGGGCAGGACCTCACGGTCTACACGTCCCACTTCCATCGCCCCCGGCAAGGGCAGGAACTGCACGTGGTGCTGGTGGACAACGGGCGAAGCGCCCACCTTGGGCGTGCCGATTTTCGCGACGCGCTGAAATGTATCCGCTGTGGGGCGTGTATCAACACCTGCCCCATTTACCGGCGCAGCGGCGGCCACAGCTATGGCTCGACGGTGCCCGGCCCCATCGGCTCCATCCTCACGCCGGGCATCGACCTCAAGAAGTACCAACACCTGCCCTTTGCATCAACGCTGTGTGGCTCGTGTGGCGACGTGTGTCCGGTGAAGATCGACATCCCCGGTCAACTCTATCGATGGCGGCAACTCGTCACCGAAGAAGGGCACGCGGGACGCAGCAAGCGCCGGGTGATGGCGGTGGCAGGGCAAATCTTCAGGAATCCGCGCCTCTTTCGATGGGCGGGGAAGTTGGGCCGCCGTCTGCTTCGGTGGTTACCGCAGCGCGCCGTCTATCACCAGCGAAACGTGTGGGGTCGGGCGCGTGACTTGCCAGAACCACCACGCCAGAGCTTCCTCGAATGGTATGCCGCACATCGTTCAGACAACGCGAATAAAAAGGGGCACGACCAATGAGCAGCCGCGATGCCATTTTGCAGGCCGTTCGTCAGAACCGCCCCGATCCCGTTCCACGCCCGCCCACGCCCTTGTTCGCGTCGCCCGACGAAGGGTTGACTACAGCGTTTGTCGAGGCGCAGAAGCGTGCGGGGGGCACCGTTGTATCCACCACCGCCGATGCGATAGCCACCTTGCTGGACGCTCGTTTTCCCGATGCCCGCGTCATTGCTTCAACCGCAGGCGATATTGTAGCAGGATCGATGGATTTACACGCCGTCGCCGATCCGCACGAACTAGCCGATCTGGACTTGCTCGTCTGCCGAGGTGTGGTTGGGGTGGCGGAAAATGGCGCGATCTGGATTCCCAAGGCGCATCTTGGGCACCGCGCCGCGCTGTTCATCGCGCAGCACCTTGCCATTGTGCTCGATGCCAATGCGCTGGTTTGGAACTTGCACGACGCCTATGCCCGAATCGACGTTGCCGAGGACAGCTTCGGGGTGTTTGTGGCGGGGCCTTCCAAGACTGCCGATATCGAGCAGTCGCTGGTGATTGGCGCCCACGGACCGCGCAGCCTGACGGTGTTTTTGCTTACCGAGTAAAGAGGGCGTTATAGCACAACCTGAACGCCCAGTCGAAGCTGGCGTCCGGCAGCGGGGTAATAGAAGACGAGGTCGGTGCCGCTCCCATCAGGGAAGCCGGTGGTGCTGTAGGTCGCATCAAAGAGGTTGAAGGCCTCAGCGGTGAGGGTGGCAGCAGGGCCGGGGAGCGGCAGGCGATAGGCGACTTTGGCGTCCACGGCCGTCCACCCGTCGAGGGGGATGGCGTTGGCTTCATCGAGCCAGATCCGATCCGCCCCGCGTGCGATAAGGCTCCCGCCCCAGGGTCCCTGCGTCGTGCTCACGCCCGCGCTCCACACATCGCGGGGAATGGCCTTGAGGTAGTTGCCCGCAAAGTCGCCATTCTCGATGGTGGCCTGCTGGTAGGTGTAGGTGCCAAAAACGCGGCTTCCTGTTCCAACGAGCAGACTCACGCCGGTCTCCACACCCCGGTGGCGGCTTTCGCCCAGGTTGAGGTAAGCAAACTCTTGCAGGCTGAAGTCGATTTCGTCCTCCATATCGATCTGGTAGAGGGCCACCGACGCCTCAGCATGGAGGCGACCCGGAACCAGGTCGGCCCGGTGGCGCAGGCCTACTTCCAACGTGCGGCCCGTCTGCGGCGAGAGGTTCGGGTTGGAAAGCGAGATGGCAAAAGGCGGAAATGGAACGGTGACGAGGCGTTGGTCGAAAAGCTGGTCGAGCGTGGGGGCCTTAAAGGACTGCGTGACCTGCGCATACAGGTGCCCCACCTGCTGGGCGGTGGAAATCCACCGGAGGTTGAGGCCTGCCCGTGGACTCAGCGCCGTGTGCGAGATATCAGAGGCGGTGGGCTCAGGCAGGTCGGCGGTGTAGTCGTCGTTGAGCTTGTCATACCGAACACCAAGCACAAGGCGAAGCGGTTGCACGGGCTCTACTTCGACCTGCGCAAAGGCGGCAAAGGCATTGCGGTTGCCCGATCCTTCTACCTGGGCCGGCGTGTTGGGATCGAGCACTGCCATGAGGTAGTCTTCGGCAGTACCCAAGAGGAGCGGGACATATGCAGATTCGAGCGATTGCAGCGAGCCCGTGGCTCCGACGACGAGGCGTGCGGGGAGTCGCATCCCGCTTCGCGCCTCGCGGCTCAGGCCCCCAATGGTTGCCTGAACATTAACCTCAAGCTGGCCACCGTCCAGCGAACGGCGCTGGGTGTCGCCGAACTCGGGGCTGAGCGGGAGCGTGCGGGTGATGTCAGAGTTACGCCATCCCCCTAAGAGGCCGCCCTCCAGAAGCACCTGCGGTGCAGCGTTCCAGCGTCCGTCGAGGCTGACCCGGTGGCGGCTTTCGTCCACGCCATCAAAGCGATAGAAAGGGGTGGAAGCAGTGGGGTCGTCGGCAAGCGCACCGCCCAGGAGCGGGCCAGGCAGGTCGGCGTCGGTCCAGCTATGACGGGTCGAAAAGGTGAGCGAGCCGTTCTGGGCGTGGAGGAGATCGGTCTGGGCACCTGCAAGTCCTACCCGGCGCTCGGCATGGTCGCGGAAGCCGCCGTATTGCTTAAGCGAGCCGTAAGCGCTGATGTCGCGCCCGCGCCAGGCACCGCCACCCGACCCCGTGGCAAAGTAGGTGTCATAGGTCCCACCTGAAATAGAAGCGCGCAACGGCTGCGGCCCCTCGGCAGTGACTATGTTCACCACCGCACCAATGGCTCCTTCGCCCCATAGCGGCGAAGCGCCGCCCCGCAGCACCTCCACGCGCTCGACGGTGCCGAGCGGGGCCAGTTCCCAGTCCACCACGCCGGTCTCGATGTCGTTGACGGGGCGGCCATCGACGAGCAGCAGCACATATTCGGCCTCGCCGCCGCCATAAAAGCCCCGGATGGTGGCAGCAGCCGGGGTGCCTGCGCCGTCGCTATTCAAAAAAGCAAAGCCCGGCGTCAGGCGCAGCGCATCGGCGAGGTTCGAAAGCGGTTGCCGGTTCATCTCCTCGGCGGCCACCACACTGACAGCGGCGGCGGCACGGGCCGCTTCCACCGGCATGCGTTCCGCCGTAACCACCACCTCCTCAAAGGTGCCTTCGAGCGTGTCGGGCAGCGCTTGTGCATGGGCGAGGGTGGGAAGGAAGAGCAGCAAAAGAACAAACCAACGCATAAACATTTCGGGATTCGGGGTCACAAGAAAGTTGTCGCGATTAAGCACCACTTCGGAAAGAAAAAGAGGCATGGTTGCAGAAAGTGTCATGCTGAACTTGTTTCAGCATCTCTGTTTCCAGCGTTGAGATCCCGAAACAAGTTCGGGATGACATACTCCAGATGCATTGCCATTTCTTGCACCTGGTATAAGGTGGACACAATCGCTTGTGAAAGACGAAGGGGTAAGGTAAAAGATGCGTCATGCCAGACGTGATCTGGCACCTCCCGGATGGCAACATCGCTGCTTGGGAGATGCCAGATCATGCCCGGCATGGCTAGGAGGCTGAACGGATCAGGCCAGGTGTGGAATTACTGCCCGGCCAGGTCGGCATCAATCGCGTCAAGAACCGCATCGGTAAACTGATCCGGCGCAAACGGGGCGATCTCCCGCAGGGTCATGTGCATGGCCTGATCAAGCTGCGGATGCGAGGTCATGCCCGGCACATGTTCTTCCAGGATGGCCTTGGCATCTTCGTTTTCCAGCAGTTCCGCCAGCGTGCTCCGGGTACTCAGCCCGGTGTCCACGCCGCCGATGGAAGCCGCCTCGCCGCCGCTGCGGAACGTCACGGTCATCATCACGAACAGGTTTTCGGCATCCGGCATGTCGTCGTTCTGATAGGTGAAATAGACATCATGCTTGCCGGTCGTGGGGGTGAGTTCGATGCGGTACTGCGACGGCGCGCCGATGGTCGAATCGGGCGTGATGGGGTCGGTGCGCCCCACGGCGGTGCCATCCGGTGCATCCAGCCGTACCTCGACGTAGCCGCCCGTGCTGTTGAGGAACGGGATGGGTGCCATTCCGCCCAGCACAATCTCGGTCACGCCGGTCAGGTCAAGCTGCTCGAACCGGGTGAAGGTGTTGGGCCGCTCCACGATGGACATCGGGACGGGCATTTGCGGGACATCCATGATGCTGATATCGTCCGACGCTTCGCCTTCTGCCATGATGATGGTGGGGGCACGGAGGACGACCACGTCTTCGGCAAACGCGCCCGGCAGGCCATTTGCGCCCCGGTCGCGGTAGGCAGCGCGCAGCACCACCGAGCCCTGGTTCGCCGAGGCGTCGGGCGTGTAGGTGCCGGCGGTGGGCAGCGACGGTGCCGGTTCGGCGTTGAGGCTGAGGATGTAGGCCACCATCTGGCGCACTTCTTCGTCAGAGAGCTGCGGGTGAGGGGGCATCATCACTTCGCCCCAGATACCGGAGCCGCCTTCGCGGATCTTGGTTGCCAGATAGTCCGTCGCGTTGGGGTCGTCTTCATATTTCTCAGCCACCTCCATGTAGGACGGGCCAATGTTTTCGTCATTCAGCTTGTGACAGGCGAGGCACGTGCCCGCCTCAACAAGCAGGCGGCCAGTCTCAAAGGCGGCCGAGGCGTCGGCAGCGCGGTGGCCTTGCGCAATCGCTACCTGGTCATAGCCTTCGCGGAGGTAGTCAACCGAAACGGCTACCTGATCGGGCGAAATGCCGCCGTCTTCCAGCGAGCCGTCCTCCGCATCGCTCACCCGAACCTGGTACGAAATGGGGTGCGCCGGGAAGAAAAACGTCCCATTCACCTCGCCGAGGTCGATTTTAACATCTGCCACCTCATTGCCCGCTACAATTTGTGTCTGCTCGGTGGTGGTTTCTCCTGCTGCATCCGTCACCGCGAGTTGGGCGGTGTAGATGCCGGGCTCGGTGAATGCGTAGCTCATGTCCGGCTCCGAGGATTCTTCAAGCACCGTGCCGTTGGCGTTAGTGATGGTCCACGCAAAGGTGAGTGCGTCGTTGTCATAATCCATCGTGCCTGCCGACGAGAACGCAACCGAAAGCGGGATGGCCCCGGCTTCGCGGTCGGTGTTGAGCTGCGCCACCGGTTTGCGGTTGCCTTCGTTAAACTGGATACGCAGCAGGCGGGCGTCGTCGTTGCCGGTGAACCAACCCGTGCCATATTCCAGCACATAAAGGTCGCCGTTCGGGCCGAAGGTGATGTCCATGGGGCTCTTGAACGCATAGTTCGGCATAAAGCGCTCCATCGAGACGTAGTCGCCTGCTTCATCCATCGTGACGGCCAGGACCGTTCCCCGCATCCATTCGAGGAGGAACAGCTTGCCGTCGTAGTAATCCGGGAAGGGGCGGGCGGCATCGGCGAAATCATCCTGGTAATAGACGGGCCCGGCCATGGCGGAGCGGCCGCCAGTGCCCAACACCGGAAACTCTGGCGCGGGGCCAGCGGGATACCAGATGTAGGCCGGTTGCGCAGGCGGCAGTTCGCGCAGCCCCGTGTTGTTCGGCGAATCGTTGATCGGCTTGGCCGGGTCGAAGGCGGGACCAGAGACCCCGGTGGCAAAGTTCACGTCATAATAGGCTTTGTTATCGCCCACAAAGTGCGGCCAGCCATAGTTGCCTGCCTCCCGCGCCTGGTTGTATTCGTCATGCCCGGCAGGGCCGAAGCCTACCGAATCTTGTGCGGCATCTGGGCCGATGTCGCCCCAGTAGAGGAAGCCCGTGTGTTTGTCCACCGAGATACGATAGGGGTTGCGGTGGCCCATCGTGTAGATCTCGGGGCGCGTCTGCGGTGTGCCCGGCGCAAAGAGGTTGCCTTCGGGGATGGTGTAGGAACCATCCGGCTGCGGCGTGATGCGCAGGATTTTGCCGCGCAGGTCGTTGGTGTTGGCCGACGATTTCTGCGCGTCCCATGGCCCACGTCCTGGCCGTTCGTCGATGGCGGCGTAGCCTGTGGCGTGGGGGTTGGTGTTGTCGCCCGTAGAGACGTACAGGTTGCCCGCCGCATCAAAGTCAATGGAGCCGCCGGTGTGGCAGCACTCGTCGCGCTGCACGGGCACTTCCACCATGACGATTTCAGAACTCAGGTCGAGTTCGTCGCCCCGGAGCGTAAAGCGCGAGAGTACGTTTTTTTCCTCGTCGCCGAGGGGCGAGTAGTACATGTAGACCCAGCCGTTCTCTGCGAAGTTGGGGTCGATGTTCATGCCCACCAGTCCGTCTTCGGCGGTGCTGCCTTGTTCGCCTTCCGGCGCGTTGTAGTAGAGGCTGACGGGAATGCTGGCAATCTGCAAGGTTTCCCCCGTGTCGGGTTTGTAGAGCTTCACCGCACCGCGCCGCTCGACGAACAGCACGCGCTCATCGGGCAGGACGGCCAGTTCCATCGGCTCGGCCAGCGGCTGCGTCAGCGTTTCGATGGTGAAGCGGTTTTCTTCGGGCACGCGTTTGGTGCGGACGTCGCTGTAGTCTAGTTCGCCGCCGCCCATCGCGTAGTGCAGACCGCCAAGGAGATGCTGCAAGAACAGCGGCTCGGCGTATGTCTCATCCGTATGACCCATGCTGGTGTAGAAGGCGCGGCCGCCGTCGTACTCGTGGTACCAACTCATCGGGTGGTCGCCGTCCATCGTGCCACCTTCGTAGCTCGTCTCGTCGATATCGATCAGCACGTTGAGGTCGGGGTTGACGTCGCGGAAGTTGTAAAACTCATCGGTCCGCTCCCAGCGCGCCGGAAGCCCTTCCGTTGCGGGGTGATTGGTGTCGAGCACACGGAAGGCTGCATCCCGTACATTCGGGTTGTTCGGGTGGCTCGTGAAGTACGCCCCGGCGAGGAGGCCATACCACGGCCAGTCGTATTCGGTGTCGGTAGCCGAGTGAATGCCCACATAGCCGCCTCCGGCCTGGATGTAACGCTCGAAGTCGTTCTGCTGCGTGTGGTCCAGCACGTCGCCGGTGGTGTTCAGGAACACGACGGCGCGGTACTGTTGTAGGTTGTTTTCGTGGAAGGCACTGGCGTCCTCGGTGGCGTCGACGGCAAAGCCGTGTTCTTCTCCAAGCTGTTGCAGGGCTGCGATGCCCGCCTCAATGGATGCATGGCGGAAACCGGCGGTCTTGGAAAAGACCAAAACGCGTGGTTCGTCCTGGGTCTGGATCATCGTCATGCCTGCGGTGAGGACTAGGACGGCCAAGAGGACAACAAGGCCGAAACGAAACGGTAGCTGGTTCATGAGCTAACTTCAGTTGTGGGTAGTGGGTCGTTGGGGCACGCAGCGCGGCAAAGGGCCGGGTGCGTTTATATAAAAAGGGGGTTATACAGGATGGGGCACCTGGATGGGCAGGTCTGTGGCCAGCGCTTTTTCAACCCGCGCAAAGGTTAAGGTCAGCAGTTCGTCGGTCACCTCGATCTCGCCTTTGTCGCGCATATGCGCCAGAATCTGGATGGGTCCAGCGATGAGGGCATAACCCACATACCGGAGTGGCGACGTGTGTAACTGTTCGAGGAGGTTGGGGAAAAACGTGCGTATTACTTCGGCTTCAATCTCTTTTTTCCGTGCTTGTGTTTCTTCGGTGAGCACCGATGAAACCTCGCATTGCAGCATCACCCGCGACGCCGCGCCGTGGTCGAGGTGCCACCGGGCAAACGCGAACCAGTACGGGCGCAGGCGGGCATTGGGTGCAACCGACGGGTCGAAGGCATCCATGACCGCCCGGATGTATTGCGATACAATCATCAGGTAGAGTTCGTTGATCAACTGCTCCTTGGTTTCGAAGTAGGCGAACAGCGTTCCTTTTGCGACACCCGCCCGGCGTGCAATGGCCGAGGTGGGGACGCTTGGCAAGCCATCGCGGGCGAAAAGGTCGAGCGCAGCATGGAGGAGGGCGGTACGTTTGTCATGGACCCCGTTCTTTCGGTGGGGTGCAGCAGGGGCGTTCATTGGGGAAAGATCATCGAAATAGGGTGTGGCGGAATAAATTAAATTAGCAATTGACCGACCGGTCAGTCAATCCGTTCAAGCAATCTTCACCTCTGGTGTTATTCTATCTTTTCTTGTTGATGGAGGTCTCTGTACACGACAAAACGTATTTTCTTGTCATCTCGACGACCATCGGGAGGAGAGCTCTCCCCCGTTTGCGCTGTTTCCAATGTGGGAGATCTCTCACATACGTTCGAGATGACACCGTTCTAGGGATTGTGGTGTACCAAGGATGGGGGTTTACTCCTTTTCTGTCAGTCCCGCAAGCGTGACAAAGCGGTCAAACTCTTCTTCAAGCCGTTGCCGAAGTGCATCCAGTTGCGGGGCAGAGAACGCCCGTGAGATCTTTAAAACGCTTTGATAGAACCAAAATTGCTGGTCTGGCCCAGCACTCAGCGCGCGGCGGTTGGGGCCATGCGCAAACACGTCGATGCCGCGTTTGAGGGCCTGGTTCATCGACCACAAGTTGTGCATCTTGTCGGCCAGGCTCACCGCCATCGCTTCGGGGGTGCCGTCGCGTAGCTGCGCCAGGTAGCCTTCCTTGCGGGCGCGCCACGATCGGCGGCTTCCATCCTCGGCATACTTCTGTTCGCTGACGGTTTGCACAA
Source organism: Rhodothermia bacterium (assembly GCA_030428385.1). Classification (GTDB taxonomy): domain Bacteria; phylum Bacteroidota; class Rhodothermia; order Rhodothermales; family JAAAOL01; genus JAUIDY01. The sequence continues at coordinate 30,601 of JAUIDY010000011.1, forward strand.
TCTCCGTGACCGTGGCTCCCATCTGCGTGTGCAGGTGCTCCACAACGTACCGTTGCTGGTGCCGGTTTTCGTCCTCGATGACATCGTGCAGAAACGCGGCGGCCACGGTGGCATCGTCCCAGCCTGCCCGTGCCACCAGCATTGCCACGGCGGTGACGTGCGCCATGGTGGGAATCAAGACGCTGTGGCCCTCGGGGGTGGCAAACGGTTCATTCCGCCACCGGCCTTTGCGGTAGGTGCCGTCGTGCCACTGGGCAGCGAGTTCGATGGCGTGCTCGATAATGGGGCTAAACATGGGTACTATAACTCAAGGACCTGATGCGCGGATGTATCGAGGTCAAGATTTTCTTCCAAGGTACGCAGCAGCGACGGACCGTATTTGTTGAGGAAATAAAAGATGGAAATCGCGCGTTCTTGCAAGCCGCTGGGGAAAAGGTTGGCTTGTGCTTTTTCGAGTTGGCCCAGCACGACTTCCTGATTTCGTTTCTCGGCCTTCACCACGCGCCCCTTAAACTGCCCCCATTCTTTCATAAACGCGGCCCGCGTGGCCTCGGCGGCCTTGATGAGCGTACGGTCTACCTGCTCCAGCGGCGGCTTTATTTCGTTGATGGCCTGATGCAGGTGTTTGGCGGCGTCCTTAAACAGGGCGTCCACATCCACACTCATCTCTTGCTTCACCACACGCTGGAACAACTGGTCGAGGTCTTGGGCAAACGCATCGACGTCCAGCCCGTACCGGTCCAGCACCTTTTGCACCTTGCCTTCCACCAGAGAGAGGCTGGCACGAGGGTAGATGAGGGGCATGGGCACGCCCGCCCATTCGTAGATGGGTTTAAACTGCGCAAAGTAGGAAATCTCGCCGGGGCCGCCGATGTACGCGGCGGTGGGCAATAGCACGTCCTGCATCAGCGGGCGCAGCACCACGTTGGGGCTAAACCGTTCGGGTTCGGCGTCTAGCATAGCCAACAACGCCTGCTGCGCGTAAACGCGGTTCGTTCCGCGCACGGCAAAGCCTTCATCGGTGGTATCCAGCGGGTACCGTCCGCCGTCTTCGAGGATAAACAGGTTGGTGGAGCGCGGACGCACTTGCGCGTGGAAGTCTTCGTCCAACGCCTCACTCACGTCCTGCAACCGCTGAAACGAGGTGGCGTGGTCTTCTATCTCGCGCTTAAAAAGCGGAGCCGCCAGTCGTTTCAGCGCGGCGTCATCAGGGTCGATGAAGACGAGCCCAGCGTCGGGGAAGAGGCCGCGCATCGTCTGAGCGAAGGCGTCGGTGAACGTCGCGCCGGGTTGGTAGGCCGACCGCAGGAGGTCCATGACCTCGGGGCGGAAGTCGGAGGGCGGCAGCAGATCTTCGAGCGCATCCAGCACCTCGGTAATCTGTTCGGTGAAGGCCAGCCGCCCCACCGAGCCAAGGTTGCCGTCGTCGGGCAGCACATGACCGGTGTAGCGCAGCGAGGCCATGTCGTTGCCCCGCAATACGTTCATGCCCGTGACTTCGTCGAGGTCGTGGTCGCCGCCTTCGAGCCAGAACACCGGCACCACCGGGCGTCCGGTTTCCTCAGCAAGTTGCCGGGTGACATGCAGCGCCGTGATGGTTTTGAGCGGTGTGTAGAGCGGCCCGGTGAAGAGACCGACCTGTTGCCCTGTCACCACGGCCACCGATGCCGGGTCGCGGAGCGCTTCGATGTGCGCACGGGTGGCTTCGTCTAGCCCCCAGCGTTTGTTCTGGGCCAGCAGCACGTCGGCGAGCGTGTTGCGGTCGCGGGTGTGCTGTGCCGCCTGCTGGGCTGCGTCGGCACGGGCAGTGGGGTCTTGCCAGTCTCCGGCGTAGAACGGGGCCACGCGGGCGAAGTCGGTGCCGTAGGTGGTGAACAACGCAGGAAATGCCTGCATCGACGCATAAGAAACGCGCCGCAGTCCTGTTGTTGTAGAGGGTGTCATGGGCGATAAAGACAAAAAGCGAAGCCCCGGTCTTCGAAGCTTCGCTCGCATGTACTGATTAGGTGAGGGATTGTAGGGCCACCATCGCGGATTTACTCGCCTTCCAGACGGGCGATTTCGTCGCGGAGTTGCGCGGCCCGTTCGTAATCTTCTTTCTGGATGGCTTCCTCCAACTGTTGCTCCATCCGCTCGCGGTGGGTCAGCGACGAACTGGGTTCTTCGACGGCTGCCGAACTGCTACTGCCACTGGTCAGCGCAGACACACTTTCATCTTCGGTGGGGATGCCCGCTTCTTCGAGTACGGGCGGGGCGACGTAGATCGGCGCGTCCATCCGCACGGCCAGCGCGACGGCGTCGCTCGGGCGGGCGTCGAGCTGGCCTTCTTCGCCGTCATGGATGAAGCGGATCTTGGCGAAAAACGTACCTTCGCGCAACTCGTCGATGATGATGTCGAGCACTTCCGCGCCGACGGCTTCGAGCGTGTCGCGGAGCAGGTCGTGGGTCATCGGGCGGGGCGGCTGGATTTTTTCCAACTCCAACGCAATGGCCTGGGCCTCAAACGCGCCGATGATAATAGGCAGGCGGCGGTTGCCGTCGATTTCGCCTAATACCAGGGCATACGCGCCGCCGCTCGAAGGACTGGTCGAAAGACCGATAATGTCTACTTGTATAACACTCATAGGAATATCTTCAGCGTGATCGCGTGCGAAGGGCGCACCCCGCTTAGGAAAGCACCTGCTTCAACGCGACCAAAAAAGCCTTGTTCTCATCCGGGGTGCCCGCATTGACGCGCAAAAAGCCACGAAGTTCAGGGTAGCCGCCCATGTTGCGGACGAGCACGCCACTTTCGCCCAGGCCCTGCATCACGGTTTCGGGGGCGAGCGGGGTACGGAAAAGCAAAAAGTTGGCCTGCGAAGGCACCACCGATACGCCGTCAAGTGCCGCCAGCGCTACGCTGAGTTTTTGGCGCTCTGATTTAAGCAACGCCGTCCGCTGATCGATGAGGTCCGGGTGTTGTAACAGCGCCAGCGCTGTCGCCTCCGACAGCCGGTCCACCATAAACGGCAGCCGCGATTTCATCATCTCGGTGATGACCGCCGGGTGCGCCAGCAAAAAGCCCAGCCGCATCCCCGCGAGGCCGCACGCCTTCGAGAAGGTGCGCAGCAGAATCAGGTGGGGGTGGTCAGCGAGGATGGTCTGGGCGCTGACTTCTTCGGTGAACTCCACGTAGGCTTCGTCCACCACCACCATGCCGGGGGCGGCTTCCACAACGGCCTGTACGTCTTCCAACGGCAGCGAAAGGCCGGTCGGGTTGTTCGGCGTGGTGAGCACCACCAGCGCAGGCTGTGTCCGCTGGATGGCGTCGAGGATGGCAGGCACATCGAAGCGTAAATCGTCACGGGGGGCGATCTGTGTCAGGTCGGCATCGAAGAGGCGGGCCACCTTCTCATAGAGCGCAAACATAGGGCGCGGCAGCACCACGGGCGTCCCCGAATCGATAAAACACAGCCCAAACGTATAGGTTAATTCGTTGGAGCCGTTGCCGATCAGGATGCCGTCGGCGTCCCAGTCCACATGCTCTGCGATGGCGTAGCGGAGCGCATCCGGCTGCTCGTTCGGGTAGCGGTTCAGCGAGATCTGCAAAAACGTCTCGGCCAACTCGGCCTTCAACGCGGCGGGCAGGTCAAGCGGGCACTCATTTTGGTTGAGCTTTACGGTCACATCCGGCACACCGCCGACGATGTAAGGCTTTTCACTGCGCACGGCCGGGCGGAAGTAATTCAGCACCTCGTCGAGCGTGCGCGTGGTTTGAGAGATGGTCATGGGTTTTGGGGCGGGCTGCGCCCGTGTCATTGGTGGTCATTAACGGACTGCGTTCGTGTCATTCAGTAGTCAGTAGTGGACTGCGTCCGTGTCAATTACAGGCTTCGCCTGTGTCATTTGGTGGTCATGCAAAAGTCATTGATTCTCCCACTCTCCCTTTCTCCCACTCCCACACTTCCCTTCTCCCATACCCCCACACTCAATCCCCCCGCGCCAGCCGCACCTGAATCGCCAGCGCGTGCGCCGTCAGTTCTTCGCTTTCGGCAAACGCCACGATGTCCGGGCCGGTTTGTTTCAGCCGGTCGGCGGTGTAGGCGATGACGGATTGTTTGCGGATGAAGTCGTCCACGCTGAGCGCCGAGGCGTAGCGGGCCGTGCCGCCGGTGGGCAGCACGTGGTTGGGACCTGCGAAATAATCTCCCACGGGCTCCGACGAATACGGGCCGAGGAAGATCGCGCCTGCGTGTTTGATGCGGGTCAGCATCGTCCACGGGTCTTCGACAATCAGTTCGAGGTGCTCGGGAGCCAGTTCGTTTGTCATCGCCACCCCCTGATCCAGCGTCTCGGTGACAATGCACGCGCCGTACGTGGGCAGCGAGACCTCAAGGATGGCGCGGCGCGACAGCCGGGGCACCATCGCTTCGATATGTTGCTGCACGGCTTCGGCGAGCGGGCGGTGCGGCGTGACGAGGATGGCAGAGGCGCGTTCGTCGTGTTCGGCCTGAGAGAGCAAGTCGGCGGCTACAAATTCGGCGTCGGCGGTGTGGTCGGCGAGGACGACAATTTCGCTCGGACCGGCAATCGAGTCGATGTCCACGGTGCCGTACACCTGTTTCTTGGCCGCGGCCACATACGCATTGCCCGGCCCCACAATTTTATCCACCTTGGGGATGGAGGCCGTGCCAAACGCGAGGGCGGTCACGGCCTGGGCGCCGCCAACGGCATACACGTGCTTCACGCCCAGAAAGTGTGCCGTCGCCAGCACCAGCGGATGCGGCAGACCGTCGCTCCCCGGCGGACTGACAAGGTGAATCTCCTCAACGCCTGCCACCTGAGCGGGGATGGTATTCATCAGCACGCTGGAGGGATATACCGCCGTGCCACCGGGTACATACAGCCCGATGCGTTCGAGGGGCACCACCCGCTGGCCCAGCAAGACGCCGTCGCCGTCGTCGGTAAACCACGAGCGCTGCCGCTGCTGTTCGTGGAACCGACGGATATTGGCGGCGGCCTCGGCGATGATGCGCTTCAGGTTGGGGTCCAGCGCGGCGAAAGCGGCTTCCAGTTTTGCCTCGGGCACACGGAGCGAAGCCGGGCGCACGCCGTCGAAGCGCTCGGTGTAGTCAAGGACCGCGTCGTCGCCGTGGGTGCGTACGCGGGCGATGATGGCCTGCACGGCGGCATCGACCTCGGGGCTAAATGAGGCGCTGCGGCTCAGGATGGCCCGCAGGGGTTCGGCGCGGTCGGCGTAGGGAATGATGGGGATCATAAAAGCAGGGTTCCTTCAGCGGGGAAGAGAACGTATAGCATGTGCAAGGACGCTAGGTTCTGTCAACGCGGCATCTTGGGGAGACCTTTGACAAAGGTTCATTGATCTCGGCTCGCAGTGCAACAAAAAAAGCCCCACATCCAGCGGACATGGGGCTTGTCAGAACAGCAAAACGTGTTCTAATAATCCTCGTCGTCCAAATACGACGGTTCTTCCGAATGACCGGCATCCACGAGTTCGGGGAGGTCACGGAACTCATAGTCAGGCAAACACTCTTCCTGGATATGCCCGATGACTTCATGGATGGCCCGCACAAACTTGCCAAAATCCTCTTTGTAGAGGAAAATTTTGTGCTTCTCGTAGCTTTCCTCATCCACCCGTTTGCTTTCGGTGATGGTGATGAAGAAATCACGCCCCGAGCGGGTTGACTTTACGTCGAAAAAATAGGTGCGTTTGCCCGCTGGTACCCGCTTCGAGTACACTTCGTCCCGATACCGTCCGCCTCCTCCTTCGCGGTCGTTGTTGCGCGACTGATTGCGGCGGTCACGCCCATACCCGCGATCGTTGTCATCTCGTCCGTAACTCATCAACTACTGCTTTTTAGATCTTAAAAACTCCCAGCGCCTGCTGAGAACACGTGATGTTTGTGTGGGTGCCTGAATACGGGCGACAATATGCGAACCATTTATAGAAAACGCAATGCTTCAAAAATCAGACGTGAAACGAATAAAACAGAAGCCCGAGGTTTCTGGAAGGGACCTGTTTTTTCCCGCAAAGCACATCGTTCGAGTCAATTGTTGTTCTTGCCAAGGTGATAATAAACAATAAGATGGTGTGTATTAAGATTCGGCCTCCTCAATGATATCGTCGGCTTCTTCTTCGTCATCCGGTTCTGGCTCCGGGGGTTCTTGTTCTCGTTGCTGGGCGGGTTCATAGCTCAGTTCGATGAAGATGGGAAAGTGGTCGGAGCCGAAGTGCGGGAGCCGTGCCAGCCGCACCACGCGGAAATGCTGCGAGTGGAAGACATGGTCGAGCGGATAGCGCCAAAAGGGATAATCGGCGTGAAACGTGCTGTACAAGCCGCGTCCTTTTCGAGGGTCGAGGAGGCCGCTGAGGCGCTGAAAAAGGCGCGTGGTGGCCGACCACGCCACATCGTTCAGGTCACCCGCCACGATGGTCGGTTCGCTTCGGCCTTCCAGTTCTTTGCCCACCAGCGCAATCTCGGCATCGCGGTTGGTGCTGTCTTGCTGCTTGTCGGGGCGTGGCGGACGCGGATGAAGGCCGACGAGTTGAAACATAGCGCCCGAAGGGAGCACCACCTGTGTTTTGATGGACGGGACATCGTCTTCGATGAGAAAGCGCAGTTCCGGCTCATGCAGCGGAAGCCGGGAATAGAGCAGCATTCCATAGGTGTTATCCAACGGATGCAGCACCCGGTGGGGATATCGTGCTTCCAGCGTGTGCAAGGCGTCTCGCCACCACGTATCGGTTTCCACGAGCAGCAAGAGGTCGGGGTTGTGGTGGTTAATCAGGTTAATCAAGCGGTCGGCGTTGCGGTTGGTCATCAGCACGTTGGCGATGAGCAGCGTGCAAGATTCGCCGGGGCGTTCGGTGGGCAGCGATTGGGTGGCGGCAAGTGGTGTGTAGGGGAAGATGCGAAAGGCCTGCACCCCCATGACCAAAAGGAGCAGCACAACGGCGCCCAGTGTGGAGACGGCGCGGAGGTTGGTCGTGAGCAGATAGCCGGCCAGCGTCAGCAGGGCCAGCAGGGCAATTTGTGCCCGGGGAAAATCGAAGATGCGAATCCACCATGCCCCGCCTTTGAAGAAAGGCAGCGCGGTCGCAACGGTTACAAAAACGGTTAAAGCTCCGAGAACAAAGCGCATGAGGGGCACAGCCCATGGGGCCAGCGATTAACTTTGCGGAAAACGTAGCCATTTTATCGCACTTTCGGCGGGTTCTCCCTTCCGCTTTCCCGTTTTCTTACACAATCGTAGCCTTTTGCCAAGCTGATGCACGTCGAATCGTTCATGTTTAACCCCTTTCAAACCAACTGTTATGTCTGCCACGACGCAGGCGAAGGCGTCATCATTGATCCAAGCTGCATGACCGAGGCGGAGCAACAGGCGGTGCTGGCGTACGTGGACGCGTACCAACTCAAGATCAAACATCTGCTGCTCACCCACGGCCACATCGATCACATCTTTGGCTGCCAGTTTTTGGCCGATCATTTCGGCGAGGAATGGCAGATGCATCCAGCCGATAAACCCTTTCTCACTCGGTCTGCCGAGCAAGCGTTGGCGTTTGGCATGCCGCTGGAAGCCCCGCCGCCGCCAGGGCCATTGCTCGACGAAGGCGACACCGTGACGGTTGGCGAGGCCACGTGGGAGGTGTTGCACACGCCGGGCCATTCGCCGGGGTCGATCTGTTTTTATGATGCGGCGAACGGCTTTGTGGTCTCCGGCGACGTGTTGTTCCAGAACTCCATCGGGCGCACGCTGGGGCTGCCGCAGACCTCACTCCCGCAACTCATGGCATCCATCTTCCAGAAACTGCTGCTGCTTCCTGATGACACGGTGGTGTATCCGGGGCACGGTCCCGCAACCACCATCGGACGGGAGCGGGCGCACAATCCGTTTTTGCAAGATCATCGGTAACGAGTGGTTTGAAATGCAAAAAGCCCCGTACTCCCACCAAGTACGGGGCTTTCTTTCTATGGACAATCAGGCCGAAGAGCCAGAGCTGCAAGGGCAAGATATGATGCCTGACTTCACCTACTAATGCGACGCCCCGCCGGAAAACGGATCATCAGGCTGAAAAAATTTCTTCTTCGGTAGTCGTTTGCAGCGCTGGAATGTGCAGGCCGAGTTGGAAAATAGCCGCCGCCCACGTAAGCCCAGCCCCAAAGGCCACCAGCGCCAGCGTGTCGCCGGGGCGGACGCGTCCGGCATCCAGCGCCTCACATAAGGCCAGCGGCACCGACGCCGCCGACGTGTTGCCATAGCGGTCTACGTTCACCACCACCTTGTCCATCGGCAGGTTAAGTTGCTGCGCGGCGTATTCAATGATGCGGGCGTTGGCCTGGTGCGGAATAAACAGGTCGATGTCATCGGGGGAGAGCTGGGCTTGCGAAAGGGCCTCCATCAGGGCACGTCCCATCACCCGCGTGGCAAATTTAAACACCTCGCGCCCGTTCATCTTGATCGACGTACGTCCTGCCGCCACGTTTTCGGCAGAAGGTGGCTCGGCGATGCCGCCGGCCGGAACGATGATGTGTTCCGCTCCGGCGCCGTCGGAACCGAGGACATGGCCGAGCACGCCACACTTTTCCTCGGTGGCTTGCAGAATCACCGCGCCGGCCCCATCGCCAAACAGGACGGCGGTCGAGCGGTCCTCGAAGTTGAGCCAGCGGCTGATCAACTCGGCACCCACAACGAGGATGGTTTGGTACGCGCCAGTCGCAATAAACTGCTGAGCGGTGACGAGGGCATACACAAAGCCGGTGCAGCCGACCACAATCTGCATCGCGCCGCAGGAGGCGCCCAGGCCATGCTGCACCTGGCTCGACACCGGCGGGGTGAGGTAGTCAGGGCTGGACGAGGAGATCAGGATCAGGTCGAGGTCGTCCGCTGACAGGTTGGCTTTTTCGAGTGCCTGTTGGGCCGCCGCAATGGACATCGTAGACGTATGCACGCCGTCACTGGCATAGCGGCGTTCGCGGATCCCGGAGCGCGTGCGGATCCATTCATCGCTGGTGTCCATAACCTGGGCGAGGTCGTCGTTGGTGACAACCCGTTCCGGTGCATAATAGCCCCAGCCGACAAGGTTGCTTGATGGTGTGTGCATGGCGCGTGGTGGATTGGGGAAGAACGCATGGAAGCGCTTCGGGCCGTAAAAAACCTCGATACAAATAAACCAACGTTTCGGTTCTGACGCAATTTATTGTGTCAACGGTTTTGTATTTTCTTTAGCTAAGGCTTATTTATAGGTCATCATAAAAGCGCACAGGTATAACATATTCTGTCTTAATCTTTTAGCGCAAACCATTGGTTTACACAGCGGCGCTTGTCATCTAGGGGCAGTGCCGGGCAACAAAGAGCCAAATCATTTGGGTATGGGTTTACAAGGTTAAGGGATCTAGGGACTCCTGACTATAGACAAGGCAATGTGTTGAACCATGCGTGAACCACTCCCCCCGCGACGTTTCAAGGAGGCTTCGGGTGAGCTTCAGGCGGATGCGTTGGAATTGCTTCTGACGCAGCGACTGGATACGGTTGTGAAGTTGGTGCATCAGGTGCTGGGTGCGTCTCAGGTTGTTGCTTTGTGGCAACTTGCCGGGCAAACCGTTATCGGCCCGGTAGCAGGAAACGGCATGAAGGAAGTGGGAGGCCTGACGGCATGGTGGCACGACCTCCAACAAGAGATGGGAACGGTAGTGGCGCTTAAAAAAAAGCCCACGGCCAAGGACGAACACGCAGGAACCGAGGGAGGAATAGGGATTGCTTTTAAGGCAACGGGCTTTGCTGGTGGCTTGCTTGCCTTTGGTTCTAGCCCGCAGGACTTTGACTCGGAGCAAAAGCAGCAGCTTGCTGCTTTCAGCGAGGTGATGCAAGACCATGTTAAGCTCCTTGTGGCACAATACAAAGCGGAAGTAGCTGGAGAGAGCCGGTGGCGGCATCTCGTAGAGCAGCACCCAGAACCTATCTTGATATGCCACCAGGGAAGCATTGTCTATATCAACCAGGCCGGTGCGCACATGCTAGGTGCAGAAGGTCCTCAGCACCTGGTGGGGCAGCCCCTTTCTGGGTTTGTCGCTGGCGATACGCCTTTGTTGATGCAGCAACACCTGGAAGCCATTGAGCAAGGAAAAAGGCTTGCTGCGCAGGACTTTGATGTGTGCGGACTCGATGGTAAGAAACGACGCATCCGGACGCATTCAGCGCCCATCACCTTTCAAGGAAAACCGGCCACACAGTCGGTATGGCGTGACGTAACGACGCAGCATGCTTATGAACGGGAGTTGATCGAAGCGAAGGAGCGGGCCGAAGAAATGGATCGGCTCAAGACGACGTTCTTAATGAATATCAGCCATGAAATCCGTACCCCCTTAACCTCCATTCTAGGGTTTTCGGAAATTATTGCCGATGAGTCGGAAGGCGAGTTGCGGATGCAGGCCCACCTCATTACCGACAGTGGCAACCGGTTGATGACCACCCTCAATGCGCTGTTGGACCTGGCAGAGATGGAAGGGAAAATGATGCACCTGAGCCCTCAACGTACCGATGTGGTGGAGCAGGCCCTGCGGGTGCTCTACCTCTTCAAGCGCAAGGCTCAGGACCGAGGGTTGGTGCTGCGCCTTTCGGTGCCGCGTGGCCACTCGGTATATGCCTACCTCGATCAGCGTGCCTTGGGCCGGGTGCTGGAGAACCTGGTCAGCAATGCCATTAAGTTTACCCACCAGGGCACCATCGAACTGACCATAGAGGTCGTATCTGACGACCTGTTCATTCACGTCGATGATACAGGGATCGGTATTACGCCCACGTTTGTCGAGCAGTCGTTTGAGGCGTTTCAGCAAGAATCACAGGGCATTCAGCGCATGTATGAAGGCAGTGGGCTGGGGCTTACACTGGCACGGCGCTTCGTGGAACTGATGGGAGGCACCATTGATGTGAAGAGCGAAAAAGGAAAAGGCAGCCGGTTTACGGTCTACCTGCCCGGTGTGGTGTTTAACAGTTCAACAGCTTTCTTCTAAAATTGCATTACGTTTGGAGAAGAAGGTCCTCCATAAAAGGCGAGCAGGGCCTATTATGATGGGCCCTTCACGTCCTGAGACAGTTCCTTGCTCGTAAAGCCAAGCCCAGGCATGTATAAAGTGATCGTGGTTATGCCAGCGTACAACGCCGCCCTTACGCTGGAGCAGACCATCAGGGATATCCCCAAGTCGGCCGTGGATGAAATTATTCTGGTAGATGACGGGAGTACCGATGAAACCGTGGCGATCGCCCACAGACTGGGTCTCACGACGGTGGTACACGACGCCAATCGGGGCTATGGCGGCAACCAGAAGACGTGTTATGATGAAGCCCGGCGGCGGGGCGCCGACATCGTGGTGATGCTGCATCCCGACTATCAGTACGACGCCCGGGTGATTCCGGCGGCCTTGGATCTCCTACGAACAGGGGTGTGTGATGTCATCCTGGGGTCACGCATCCGATCGCGGCGAGAGGCCCTGGAAGGCGGCATGCCCCGCTGGAAATATATCGCCAACCGGTTCTTGACAACTTTTGAAAACATCATCCTGGGACAAAACCTGGGCGATTTTCATTCCGGGTTCCGGGTGTATACCCGCGCCGTGCTCGACACCGTTCCTTATCAGGCCAACTCCGACGACTTTGTCTTCGATACACAGTTTCTGACGCAGGCGGTCTATTTTAATTTTCGCTTGGGCGATGTGCCCATTCCGGCTCGCTATTTTGAAGAAGCGTCGTCGATCAATTTTTCCCGCAGTGTGCGGTACGGGTTGTTAACCCTCTGGACGATGGCTTGCTTTCTGTTGCAAAAAATGAGGCTTTTTAAGTTTGCGTTTCTACAGCCTGCCGCACGTGAAGCAAAACGAGCCGAGGCCACGGTATAGATGGCACGACGTGTCGCATTTCATTGGATTTACGGGGTGACGGCGTTGCAGGTGTACGTGGGCCTCTGTGTGGGCCTTGGCTTGCTAGTGCTGGCCTTTGCGTACGTGAAGCCTTGGCCGTTGGGGTGGGACTACTGGGAAACCGCCGCCGCGATCCGCGCCTTGGCCGCGAATGTGTTGCATCCGACCAATCCTATCGTCGATCTGCCGGGCTCCACGTCGCCGCGCTTTGTGCCCTATACCGTGTTCTGGGGTATCGTAATGAAAATGACCGGGGCGGGCACCTTCTACATCATGGGTGCCGCCAGCCTGGTGAACCACGTTCTGTTAAGTGTAGGGCTGTATCGATTTACGAGCTATCAATTTCGGCACTCCGTGATGCCCGTCTATGCCCTGGTTGTCATGCTACTAGTGTGGGGGACGGGGTACAAATGGGCCAACAGCTATGACCTGGGGCAATATCTTATCACCGCAGGCTACACGGGGTTTTTCGCCTTCGCGGTATCGTTGCATGCACTTTTTTTTGCCAGCCGCTATGTGAAGAACGGCCAACGAAAGGACAGCGGCTGGTTTTTGGTGCTGGCAACCCTGGTGGTGCTGAGTCACCCGCCCACGGGCGGATTCTGCCTGTTAGCAGCAGGCGCCCTTGCCTTAAGCGAGGCGTGGCCGCAGCGCCAATATGGGCGGTTGGTGGCGGTGGTGGTCGCAGGCACGGTCGCGGTTGCGTCGCTGTTTGTCTGGCCTTACTTCAGCTATTGGGCAACCATGACACAGGGGCTCACCACCGATTGGTTCTATTCGCCCTTGTACACGGGACTGGGAGAGCGGCTGGGGATGGCATGGGCAGGAGTGCCCGTTCTCGTTTACTTTGCGCTGCGCGGACGATACCTGTCGGTGGTTTGGGGCTTTTTGCTGTGCATGGGCATGTACCTGTTCGCGCGCCTGGTGGAAATGGAGATTGGAGGGCGCTTCCTGTTTTTCTGGACATTTTTTTTGCACCTCGCGTTGGCGCTGGTCTGGTGCGAACTGCATCGGTGGGCCAGTAGCCGCGGCCAGAACAAGCGGCTTCATGTGATCGGGATTGTGGTGGCTTTTTTGGTGCTTCCCGTATGGGAACGGGCACAGGAGGCGCGTAAATACCTGCCGGGCATGCCGCAGAAGGTGGGTGAGGTAGCCCCGACAACCACACGCCCCGACCGGATTCATGCGTATCTGTTTTTGCGGGCGCACCTGGGACCGGGCGATGTTGTCATGGCACAAGGGGCCTCGGGATGGGTGCTGCCTGCCTTAACGGGGGCCAAGACGGTGGCCGTGTTTCATCCGCAGCCGCTTGTGGTCGCGGAAGCCGAAGAGCGGGCCCAGGCCGTGGATGCTTTTTTTGAGGACGCCCTTCCCTGGGCGCAACGCGAGGCCTTGTTGAATGAATACAGCGTGACACACGTCTTGACCGAAACCACGACCCTCGCCGACTCTTTGGAGGCCGAGTTGAGGCTGGCTGGAAGCCTTGTCGAAGAAGAAAACGGTCTTGCGTTGTATGCGGTGGGGCCCCGTTGAGCGCCACTTACTGGATGCGCAGGCTGTCGGGCAGGTCGTTGCGTTGGGCGTCCGGGTTGATGAGCGGTCCGGTGATGGGCGTGTCGAAGCCGGTGAGGAAGGGAGCCACCGTGGAAAACAGGAATTCCTGCTGGAACTCGAAAAAGTCGGCGTCGAAGCCGTGATGCGGCCCTCGGTGTCCCACGATGTCGAGGTACAGCACCCGGGGCCAGTCCGGGAAGCGCTGCTGGGATTCCAGCACAAGCGCAAAGACGTCCTGCGATGCTTGCGCGAAGTCATCCGCTGCCGCCACGATATGATACAGCGATACGGTATTGTCGAAGTTCATCCAGATGCCAGGCGCTTCCGGCTTCTTGTATTCCGGGATAAACGAAGGCAGGGGGGCGTCGGGCGATTCCATAACAGGGTGCGGTGGTTGAAACGACAGGCCACAAACGACGGTGCCATCTGGGAGATTCCGTTCCCGTCGTGTTTCACCGGTTATTGGTGATCAAGACGGTGATTACCAGCGCTTCGGTGGAATGAGTCCTAGGGGCGTAATAAGCACCAGATAGAGGGTATGCAGGGCATCGAGCAAGGGCAGCCAGGGCAACAAGCGCTGTTCCTGAAGCCTGCGTCCGGCACGGTGCAACACAAGGAACTGGACCAGCAACTTGGCACCCAGCAAGCCGGCCCCCATCCATCCAATCAACAACGGTCCCACCCATAACGCGATGCCCGTGCCTTGGAAAAGCCCCAGGTGCAGCAACACGGAGCGCTGGTAAAACGTCCCCGCCGACACATGCCGTCGCTTGCCGCGCAGCCAGGACGTCCAGGTCGGAGGCGTTTCCGTAGGCACGAAGGTGGCTGGATCGACAAGGGCATAGATCGGGGCTGCACGGTGGCGATGCACTTCTTGCACCAGCAGGTCGTCATCGCCACTCATGGAAGCCTTCGAATGGGCAAATCCGCCAATCTGTTTAAATAGCGATTTCGGGTAGCTGAGATTGCGTCCCACGGCCATAAACGGGTGATGGAGTCCGGCGGTAGCGGCGGTTAGAAACCCCGTCAGGAAGGTCTCATAGCGTGCCAGTTTCCCTCGTACCCCTGGTGCAGGCAGGAACGGGCTGTAGCCGAGAAACAGCGCCTCGGGTTCTGCCGCCGCATATCGCGCGAGGGTGGCAAGCCATTGTGGGGGCGGTAGACAGTCGGCATCGGTGAAGACGAGCCGCTCGTAGCGGGCGGTGGCGATGCCCTGGGTGAGGGCGTTTTTTTTGCGCGGCGGTATCGGGTTCGCCATCGTGAGGACGTGGCGGTTTGGGTGTTCGGCTTGCCAGTTCGCGAGGAGGGTGGCTGTTTCGTCGGTGGAGGCGTCATCCACGAAGATAAACTCGGCGTGGGGATAGGTTTGCCGGTCCAGTGCATCAAGTAGGGCGGGAAGGGACGAGGCTTCGTTGCGGACAGCCACGATGACGGACACCGGGCGGGTAGGAGGTTCTTCGGAAGCAGGCACGCGTGTTGCCCGACGAAACCCCACGTCTAGCGCCAGCCAGTATCCGAGGTGAATCAGCAAAATCAACACTAAGATGAAAGGCCAAACCATGGCGTGCTGTCATTGGGGGCAGTAAAAAACGCTCCCAAAGATATTAACAAACCAAACTCCGGATCGTGCGTATCTTGGCAAAGTCTCCCCTATGTGTGCGTCATGGACCACAAAAGCACCATATCCAACCCGCCCGTATCAAGCGGTCAGCAAATTCCTTCCGATCTGGGCACGTTCTGGACGGCAGCCAACATGCTGAGCCTGTGCCGCGTCGTCTTGATCGCGCCGATCACCTATCTGATTCTGGTGAACGGCCCGCTGGCGTGGCTTATGGGGCTCATCTTGCTGGCCATGGTTACTGATTGGTTCGACGGACGTATTGCCCGGTGGTCGCATACGGTGTCTGATTGGGGCAAGGTGCTCGATCCCTTGGCCGACAAACTCATGGCTACCGCCGTGACCTTGGCCTTGGTGGTGCGGGGGGCCTTGCCGCTGTGGTTCTTGTTGCTCATCGTCGTCCGCGATGCGGTTATTGTTTATGGGGGGGTGCTGGTGACGCGGCGGACGGGGAAGGTTTACATGAGTATCATGTCGGGCAAGTTGGCGGTGAGTGCCTTGGCGGTCACCGTTGTTGCCGCCCTCCTGCGGGCCGATCCTCCCGTGATGAACTTCTGCGTGCTGGCGACCACAGCGCTGCTGCTCTATTCCTTCGTTCGCTATATTCTGCGGGGCATTGAGGTGGCACGCACCTTTCCCAAACCAGACGTTGCCATTGGCCCAGAGACGGACGGGTAGTGTGCCTGTCTAATCCCTACCCCTTTTACCACGACTCCGGAATTAACAGAGCATACATGGGCTTTTTCGATCGGTTTAAGCAGAACCAACAGGCCGAGGCGCGGACGGAAGCGCAAACGCACGAACAAGAGCGGTTAGAAGAAGGGCTTCAAAAGACCAAGACCAGCCTGTTTGGCAAGCTGGATCGGCTCATCCGAGGCAAAGACACGGTCGATGAAGACACGCTGGACGAACTGGAAGAGATTCTGGTCATCAGTGATGTGGGTGTAAAAACCACGGTTGATATCATCGGTCTGGTGGAAGAACGCGTCGCCCGCGACCAGTATGTTTCCGCCAAAGAACTGGATGCGCTCATCCGCGATGAGATTGCGCGGCTGATGCTGCAAAATGCCCCGGACCGTCCTGCCGACTTCTCCGTCCCGCTTCCTCATCAGCCGCATGTCATCATGGTGGTGGGCGTCAACGGGGTGGGTAAGACGACCACGATTGGAAAAATGGCGTACCGTTTCGCCCAGGCAGGCCACGAGGTGTTGTTGGGAGCCGCCGATACGTTCCGCGCCGCCGCCACCGAACAACTCGACATCTGGGCCGACCGCGCCGGCGTGGGTATTATTAAACAGAAGCATGGCGCGGACCCGGCCGCCGTCGCGTTCGACACCCTTGCCGCTGCCAAAAGCCGCAACGCCGACGTGGTCATCATTGATACCGCGGGGCGGCTGCACACCAAAGGCGGGCTGATGGATGAGTTGTCAAAAATAAAACGCGTGATGGATCGGCAGATTGAGGGTGCCCCGCACGAAGTGCTGCTGGTCCTGGATGCCTCGACGGGCCAAAATGCCATCCGGCAGGCCGAAGCATTTACCCGAAGTGTAGATGTAACCGGCCTGGTGCTGACCAAGTTGGACGGCACAGCCAAAGGGGGCATTGTGATTGGTATTTCTAATGAGTTCCAGATTCCCGTAAAATATATCGGCGTGGGCGAGCAGATCGATGACCTGCAGGTCTTCGACCGCCGCCGGTTCGTTGAAGCGCTTTTTGCCTAAGCGCCTGCGTGCGTGCGGGTCGCGGACGGAAGGTTTCGGCTCAGAATCGCCTGACTACGGTTCGCCGAATAAAAATGACGGACGACGGGCTCCGCGTGGCATTCCCCACCCATTTTTCCGATACTTAGGGCTGATAGTTACATTCACGGAGAACGTAGCGCAGGGCATCATGCAATCGCATCGCTTATTGGATACTCGCCAGGCCAAGTCGGCCCAGCACGCGTATTCGGGCGTGATGGCGGCACGAGACAGACGGCATGGGCAACGAGGTAGCTGTATGAAGCACAGGTACTGGATGCAACAAGGAGGTGTGTGGAAGATCGGGTTCTTCCTGTTGGGATTGCTGCTCGCGATGCCCGGATGGGCACAGGCACAATCCGCCAGCGATGGATTGCCGCCCGAGTTCGAAGTGAATGCCGTGAGCGTGCGCGGAGAAGCTGAACCTGGGCTGACACGGGTCGACATTTATACCAAAGTCCCGTACGCCCGCCTGCGGTTCATCAACACGGCCAACGGGTTTACGGCCAACTATGAAGTCACCGCCGAAGTGTTTGCCCTGGATGATCAGGGACGGATGGAAAACCTGGCGCTGACCCGCATCTGGGAAAGCAAGGCCATCGTGAACACCTTCGTGGCGACGCAGTCGCTGCAACTCTACGACCGCTCGCTGCATTCGGTAGACCTGCCGCCGGGCGCTACACGTTCTCGCTCAAGCTCGAAGACAAGGATACCAAGGAAGCCTTTGTGCGTGCGATACCGGTGGACGTACGAGATCTCAGCGGCCCCGTGTCAGTGAGTGACATCATGCTGCTGGATGAGTATGACGAAGCTACCAACACCATCTCGCCCAGTGTAGATCGGCGGGTAGGAACGGATGAACTGGGCATGGGCGTCTTTTATGAAGTCTACGCCGACCGTGCTCGTACCGTACAGGTCACCCGCGAAGTGATGCAGGTAGGCATGAACGGAACCACCCAGCAAGCTGCCGATCAGGCTGAAGTTGCTCGCAATGCCGTGATTCACAGCATTTCCGAGCCGATGGACCTGCGGCCTGGTGCCAATCAGGTCATCGTGCAGGTTTCGCTCGACGACCTGAACGTGGGCGAGTATGTGACGCGGGTACGCATTGCGGATGGGGGGCGTCTGCTGGCCCTGGCCGAAGAGCCATTTACCGCCGAATGGACCGGACTGGCTGACCATGTGCAAAACCTTGAAGAGGCCATCAGCCAGTTGCAGTACATCGCCAAGGATCGGGAATTGAAGCGCATTCGGGATGCGGGCTCATCTGCCGAACGGCTCCAACTGTTCCAGCGCTTCTGGGACAAGCGTGATCCCACGCCCGGCACCTCGCGCAACGAGCGCATGGAGGAATACTACTATCGCATCTCGTTCGCCAACCGCGAATACGGCAGCATCACCGAAGGCTGGCGCACCGACCGGGGACAAGTTCTGGTCCTCTTCGGCGAGCCGGACTACATCGAGCGCCACCCGTACAACTTTAACACGAAGCCGTATCAGGTGTGGTACTACTACCGCATCGGCAAGCAATTCATCTTCATCGACGAGACGGGCTTCGGCGACTACGAACTCCTCGTGCCGATCTGGGACGAACGTAATCGCATCCGCTAACGGCTTGAGTTTGGGGGTTTGGGAGTAGTTGAGTTTGGGAGTGTGGGGGGGAGGAAAGAACCTCGCTATGTGGCACCGTATCGCCTGGGTTCCACAACTTCATTCAGTAGCTCCCCCAAACTCCCATCCTCCCGATCTCCCATCCTCCCAAACCCGCACCCGCCCAAAACGCGGCATGCTCGTAACATCATCCGCCTTGCTGAGTATGGGGATCAACCTGTCACCAATTCCCTACTTCCATGCGTTGGATTCCCGTTTGCCTGATTGCCCTGTTCCTATTTGGCTGTGAAACCCCAGAGCCAGAGGTTGATGCTTCGCCTAGCCCGGCCCAGGCCGAAGCCGATCAGTTCCTGGCTACCTACATGGCGGAATTTCAGGGGCTTTACACCGCCTCTGCTGAAGCTCAGTGGGCCTCTAACACCCGCATTGTGGAAGGGGATACGATGACGGCGTGGCAAACGCGGAAGGCCAACGAAGCCCTGGCTGCTTTCTCAGGCAGCGTCGAAAACATTACGCAGGCGCGGGAACTGCTCGAACAGCGTGAGGCGCTGACGCCGCTTCAGGTGAAGCAACTCGAACGTATCCTGTACATCGCCGCCGACAACCCGCAGACCGTCCCCGATGTGGTCAGTGAGCGCATCCGAATGGAGACCGAACTCAACGATCTGCTCTTTGGCTTCGATTTTCAGATTGGCGGCCAGTCGGTGAGCACCAACGAAATCGACCAAATCCTGCGCTCGTCGGATGATCTGGAAGCCCGCCTCGCGGCATGGGAAGCCAGCAAAGAGGTGGGCACCGTCTTGAAGGATGGCCTCGCGGAGATCCGGGAGCTGCGCAATCAGACGGTACAGGCGCTGGGCTACGACGACTACTTCAGCTATCAGGTCTCTGAATACGGGATGACGACCGACGAGATGATGACGCTGATGCAGCAAATCAGCGCCGAACTCTACCCGCTCTACCGCGAAATCCACACCTGGGCGCGCTACACCCTCGCCGAGCAATATGGCACCGACGTGCCCGACCTTTTGCCTGCGCACTGGGTGCCCAACCGCTGGGGGCAGGACTGGAATGCGCTCGTCGAAGTGGAAGGCATGGACCTGAATGCCACCATCGGTGAACTGAGCGCCGAAGACGTGGTGCGCCGCGCCGAAGACTTCTACGTCAGCCTCGGCCTAGAGGCCATGCCCGAAAGCTTCTATACCCTGTCGAGCCTGTATCCGCTGCCCGCCGATGCCGACTACAGGAAAAACAACCACGCCTCGGCCTGGCACCTCGACCTCGACACCGACGTGCGCTCGCTGATGAGCGTGGAGCCCAATCCCGACTGGTGGGAGACGACGCACCACGAACTCGGCCACATCTATTACTATATGGCCTACACCAACCCCGACGTACCGCTGGTGTTGCGGCGTGGGGCCAACCGGGCGTTCCACGAGGCCGTGGGGAGTCTGCTGGGACTGGCATCCCTCCAGAAACCATTCCTCGCGGGGCGCGGTCTGTTGCCCGAAGACAGCGAGACCGACGACATGCAGGCGCTGTTTAAAGAGGCGCTCAACTACGTCGTATTTATCCCGTGGTCCGCAGGCGTGATGACCGAGTTTGAGCAGGATCTGTACGGCCAGAACCTGGACGCCGACGCCTTCAACGAGCGCTGGTGGGAACTGAAGCAACAGTATCAGGGCCTCGCGCCGCCGAGTGAGCGCGGGTCTGAATATGCCGATGCGGCCTCGAAGACGCATATCACCAACGACGCCGCGCAGTATTACGACTATGCGCTGTCGTTCCTTATCCTGTTCCAACTGCATGACCACATCGCCACCGAGATCCTGCGGCAGGACCCGCATGCGACGGACTACTACGGCAGCACCGCCGTTGGCGAGTTCCTGACCGAGATTCTGCGCCCCGGCGCGACGGGCGACTGGCGCACCCTGCTCCGGGAAACCACCGGCGAAGACCTCAGCGCCCAGCCCATGCTCAACTACTTCCAGCCGCTCCTGGAGCACCTGCAAACCCTCAACGCCGGACGCGAACACACGCTGCCACCACCACCGGGGGTGTAGCTAAAACCCTATTCCATGTCATCTCGACGACTGAAAGGAGGAGAGATCTCCCACGTTTTGAAAAGCACCACGCTTTAAAGACCAGCAGACAAATAACCACCCCCTTGAGGGGACTGTTGCCCTTCGGCTTCGCTCAGGACAGGCTCCGCGACTGGGGGGTGTACTGACGTTGGTTCGTACATCCTCCGGCCCATTCGGGCCACCTCCCTCAAGGGAGGAGTTAGGGACGCTAAATCATGGATTGACTGCCAAATCACAATGACCTTCCGCCTGCTTTTTCTTTTCCTGATCGGATTTACCCCAAGCATCGCTTTCGCCCAAACCACCGCTGATACCCTCGCGACGCTGGCGCGGGCGTTTTCAGAGGCGTACATGCGCGGCGACACTGAAGCCATTGTGGCAATGTACACCGAGGATGCCGCCATCTTCCCCGGCAACACCGACATCCTGCAAGGCCGCGACGCCATCCGCGCTTACTGGACACCCAACGAAGGATCGACGATTACGAACCATCACATCACCCCCGTAGAGGTGATCGTGGAGGGCAACATGGCGTCGGATTATGGCTACTACGAAGTCAGCGGGCGCACCAACGGCGAAGACTGGGGACCGGCGTATGGCAAATACGTCATCGTGTGGCGGCGCGGCGACGATGGGCAGTGGCGGATGCACCTCGACATGTGGAACCGGTGGTCTGGACCGGAAGAGTGAGGCGCAGGGATCTCGGGTGTGCGGGACCGGGGGCGCACACGTACGGCTTTATTGCGTATCATGAGGCATCGTCCCTCATCCCTCATCCAAGGTGACCCCTTATGGCTGTTTATGTTATTGCCACGTATGACATCGTAGACCCCGAAGCCTACGGTCCGTATGTGCCCGGCGTAGTCCCACTCCTGCACAAACACGGCGGCGAAATCCTCGTTGCCGATTATGAAGCCGCCAGCCTCGAAGGCGAAGCACGCGGCGTGAATGTGGTGCTCCGGTTTGCATCCGAAGAAGCGGCGCGGGGCTGGTACAACGATCCCGCCTATGGACCGGTGAAGCAGGTGCGCCTCGACTCCTGCGCCAACGGAACGATAACACTTGCCAAGGAATTTGTGATGCCCTCTTCGTAGCAGACATTTTGTGTTATCGATCAAAAGCCTGCTGCGGAGTCGTGGTGGGCTTTTTTATGTGTTGCCATGAACCTGCTGTTTATCTGTAGCCGGAACCGCTTGCGCAGCCCCATCGCCGAGGCGGTGTTTTCCGCTTACGCGCACCTGAACGCGCTATCGGCAGGGCTGAACCACGACGCGGAGCAAACCGTGACGCCTGAACTGGTGCGCTGGGTCGAGGTCATCTTTGTGATGGAAAACAAACACCGCAGCATGTTGCGCAAACGGTTTCGGGCACACCTGAAAGAGCAGCGGGTGGTGTGTCTGGAAATCCCTGATATCTATGATTTTATGGACCCGGCGTTGATTGATCTGCTGAAACGCAAAGTGGGCCGCTATCTGGGATTGCGGTTCGATTAAGGGGGCCACAATTGTGCATCTCGGCGGCTGATGGTAATTTAGGGGCATGCTAGATGGCCTGTTGTTGTGCTGGGCTATCCTTTCTCCCACCCCCCAACCTTAACGTGCATCCATGCAACGAATCATCCCCCTCCTCGCCATTTTTTTCCTTTTTGCTGCCTGCCAGACCGGCGAAACACCCGCCCCCGATGCGCCTGACGAAACACCCGAACCCGCCCCCACGCTGAGTTGGGATATGATGCAAACCGGCGCCGACCGTGTGGCGGTGGTAGAAGGCGGCTTCATCGGTCCGGAAAGCGTGCGCTATGATCCGGCGCAGGATGTCTACTTCGTGTCTAACTTCAACGGCGACGTGTCGGGCGATGCCAATGGCTTTATCTCGCGCGTATCTGCCGAAGACGGCACCATCACCGAGGTCGAGTTTATGGTGGGCACCGACGAACACCCGATGCACGCCCCGCGCGGCATGTATATCGTCGGTGATACGCTGTGGGCCGCCGATGCCGAGGGACTGCATGGCTTCCATCGCGAAACCGGCGATCATCTCGCGTTTGTTGACTTTACGTCCTTCGAACCGGGCTTTTTGAACGACATCGTGCAGGGAAACGATGGGGCGCTGTACATCACCGACACGGGCGCCTCGCGGCTGTACCGCATGGTGGGCAGTGACGTGACGCAGCTTAGCGCCGATACGTTGCTGGGGCCGCCCAACGGCATCACCGCCGATCCGAGCACCGGTCATCTGTTGCTGGCGCCATGGGGCGGCGTGCAGACCTTCCGGGCGTGGCGCATCGCCGAGGGCGACCTCATCGAAGTGGGCTCCGCTGCAACAGGCGGTAACTTCGACGGCGTGGAAGTAGTAGGCAGCCGCATCGTCTACACCAGCCAGGTTGATTCCAGCTTGTATGTCATGGCGGACAGCGTCGCCGTTCCCGTCATTAAAATGAGCGGTCGCCCCGCCGACCAGGGCATTGACACCCGGCGTAGCCGGATTGCGGTGCCTTTTGTGGCCTTAGACCGCGTGGACATCTGGGCCTTGCCGCAGGATTAATGGTTTGACTTTTTGCGCGTGGGTGTCTCTCTTGGAGGCACCCGCGCGTTGTTTTTATACGGACCGAAAGAAACGACAGGGTCATCCTTCCCCATTGGTTTTAAACGTCCATCGGCATGCAACTCATCGGTTCCATTTTTCAGGGGCGGGGCAGGGACGGGGACTTCGCGTGGATGATCGAACAGCCTGCCTACGCCGACGCGCTGTTTCTCTTCAATGACAACGAAGAGCAGTTTCGGGCCTTTGAAGAAGATCCTGGTTCTGCCGACGGATGCCGGGCCGGCGGGGGCAATGCCATCATCCGCCCCTACCGCTGCACCGATCCGCCGCGTGCGGCCGGAATTCCTACAGGCTGGTTGCAGCGTGGTGGCTATCCACTCCTGACCCCTTCCACCAAGCGCGCCATCGATGACAGCCTCGCCGTGGTGGAAACCTTGCTACAATCCGGGCGCTACCGGCGCGTGTTTTACAGCGCTGCCGACGAAACCGGCCAACTCGGCACCGGCATCTTCACCGTCGGCGACGACGTGAAAACCTACATCGTGAGTCGCCTGTACGCCCTTGTTGACAGCAATTAGATAATCGTATCGTCGGGGATTACGGCGTTTTTGGGGATCACCACAATGCCGTCGCGAATCTGGAAGTTGGAGCCTTCGCCTTCGGTGATGTGGTCGCGGTTTTTGATGATGCAGCGCTTGCCGATGCTCACGTTTTTGTCCACAATCGCGCCTTCGATGTACGACTCGCTGTCGACGCCCGGGCGTTCGGGGCCTTCATTGCGGTCGCGCAGGGACGGTTCATGCCACGGGTAGTGGTCTGCGCCCATCAACACCGTATTCTTGATGGTGGTGTTGTTGCCGATGAACGACCGAATGCCAATCACGGAGTTTGAGATCTGGCTATTAACGATGACGCTGCCTTCGGCAATGAGCGAGTCCTGGATATACGAGCTTTGCACCTTTGCCGGGGGGAGCATGCGGGCGTTGGTGTAGAGCGGCCGGTCGGGGTGGTAGAGGCTAAACGGCGGGTTGCGGCGGGCCAGCATCAGGTTGGCGTCATAAAACGAACGGATGGTCCCAATATCGCTCCAATAGCCCTCGAAGGGGTACGACACCACCCGCTGGTTTTCGATGGCGGCCGGGATAAACTCCTTGCCAAAGTCGTGGTCATCTGGGCGCTTGTCGAGCAGGGGGTACAGCAGGTCTTTGTTGAAGATATAGATGCCCATCGATGCCAGATAGGTACGCCCTGCCTTTTCCATCTCCTCGCTGACGGGGCTTTCCTTGTCGGTAAGGTCGCTTGGTTTCTCGTGGAATTCGGTGATGAGGTTATTGTCATCGGTCTTCAGGATACCGAAGCCCGCCGCCTCCTCCGCCGTCACCGGAATGGTGGCGATGGTGACATCCGCGTTGTGTGCCGTATGGTGGGCCATCATTTCGCGGTAGTCCATGCCATAGAGCTGGTCGCCCGAAAGGATAAGCACATGCGAGTGGGAATATACTTCCATATGCGGGATGCTGCGCCGGACGGCGTCGGCGGTACCCTGAAACCAGTTGCGTGAAGCCGGTGTCTGCTCGGCGGCGATAATATTTACGAACCCGCTGCGGAACCGGTCGAAGCTGTAGGTACGGGCAATGTGCCGATTGAGGCTGGCCGAGTTAAACTGAGTGAGGACAAAGATGCGGTTTAGGTCCGAGTTGATGCAGTTGGAAATGGGCACATCCACCAACCGGTATTTGCCCGCCAGCGGGACAGCGGGTTTGGCACGGTGGGTGGTCAGGGGCTGAAGGCGCGTACCAGCGCCTCCGCCGAGGATCACGGCAAGGAGGTGTTTCATGCAGGACGGACGTTAGGGTGAGGCAACGCGGTGAGAAACGCGGATAGGTAGTAGAGACTGCTGCCTCTGAGGTTCCGGCAGGGCACCAGCACAGCCATGTTTTTGTCGTTAAATCTGTGTTGGTCAGATGGTTGGGGAAGCGCGGAAGAAGACAGACCGGAAGCGGACAAGGCTTCAGTACGGAACGGGATTCCTTAACCCGGGCGATGCCGCAGCGATGCGCATGTTCCGCCGAGAGCATGAGGGCTGATGGTTTGCAGATGCCTACGCGGTGCCTGCGTGAAGTAAAGCGGTTGGACGTCTACGGAATCATGCCGTCGTAAAAAACCGAGGCAAAGAAATCCTACAGTTGCCCCGCACCCCGTATTGGGCAAAAGTGGCGTTGGTCGGGGCATTCGGCTTCCAATCAAAAAAGGCGTGGTCGGCACTTTTCCATCTGGCTGTGTTGTCATTCTGCGCAAGCGAATTAAAGGAGCACCGCAGTACACGCATCCGCCTGGCTACCCCTTCACCCATCAATGCCCAGCCGCTCGGCGAGGAGGTCGCGGCGGCCCCGCGCTACTTTTAGGCGTTTGGCATCGCGCAGCCGAACCGCATAGTCGCCGCCCGGTGATGTAAGCAAGGCCTCCACGCGGTCTAGCTGCAGGATGGTCGAACGGTGGATGCGGAAGAATTGCTTCGGGTTCAGACGCTCCTCAAGCGAAGACAGGGTATCGTTGATGAGAAAGGACTCGTCCCCGGCATGAATCCGAACATAGTTGCCTTCCCCGGAAAAAAAGTCTACCCGCTCGACGGGGACGACGCGAACTTGCCCTCGCATCTCCACGGCGATGCGTTCCAGGTAGTTGGGCACGGCGGGTTTGGCAGATGACGACTCCCCGACAGAAGGTGCGGCTATGCCACCACCGAGGAGGGTACGGAGGCGGTCGTGCAACACATCTACCTTGCGGAGCCGGACGATTTCGCGGGCCCGCTCCAAGGTCTGGCGGAAACGCTCATTCTCGAACGGCTTGAGTAAATAGTCGAGCGCGGCGAGGTCGAAGGCAGCCAGGGCGTGTTGGTTGTACGCGGTCACAAAAATGGTCACCGGCATCGCTTCCGGCCCCACCTGCCGCACCACATCCAGCCCGCTCGCGCCGGGCATCTGGATATCGAGAAAGACAATATCGATGGGGGTGCCTTCGTCGCGCTGCTGCTGAATCGTCTTGACGGCCTGAGTCCCTGTTTCTGCGGAGCCTGCAATCTCGATGTCGGGCTCTCGTTTGAGCAGGGTGAGGAGCCGCTGGCGGGCGAGCCGCTCGTCGTCTACAACGAGAACGCGCAGCGGGGCGCTAGGGGAGGAGGCGTCAGGCATGGGAAGGCGCGATGGCGGCGACCGCGCGAAGGTCGGCGGCGGTGTGATAAGGGACATTGATGATGGCAGCGAGGCCTCCTTCGGGTGCCTTTCCGAGAAAAAGGGATGCGTCGGTGCCGTACAGGGCTTCCAAGCGCGCGCGGGTATTCGCCAAGCCAACCCGTCCGGCATCGGCCGCTGCCGCTTCGGCTCCGTGGGCCATGCCCGGCCCGTTGTCGCGGACGGCGAGGACAAGCTGGTTGGCCTTGCGTTGCACGCTCAGCACGATGCGGCGGATCGGGTTGGTGGCCTCGTCGCTGCCGTGTTTAATGGCGTTCTCGACAAGCGGCTGAAGGATGAGATACGGAACGAGGGCGTCGTGAAGCGCATCATCCACGTCTTCCAGCACCTCCAGGTGTCCCTGAAACCGAACCTGCTGGATCTCTAAATAGTCGCGCAGAAAAGCCAGTTCTTCGGTTAGCGGTACTTCTTGCCGGTTGGCTCCTTCCAGCGTTCGCCGGAGCAGCCCACTCAGCCGTGCCACGATACGCTGCACACCCTCCGGGTCATCGTCGGCGAGCGAACTGATGGTGTTCAGTGTGTTGAAAAGAAAATGCGGGTTGAGTTGCATCCGCAGTGCCGAGAGCCGCGCGTCGGCGAGTTGCGCCTGTAGGCTGGCGGCCTCGGCCTGAAGCCGCGCCGATTCTTGCTCCCGCTCGTGGAGCCGGATGAAGTAGTTGCGGGCAAAGCCGACCGCCAACACGGCGAGGTAGATCACAAAGTCATCCAAAAACCAGAGCCGCAGCAGCGCATCGAAGGGGCTGAACGAAGATGGCGGTGGGCCGGGTCGTTCAGGAAAATCAGACGGATCGAGCAGCGTCTGAATGGCCCCAAACTGAAGTAACTCCACACTGATCGCGATGAGAAGGCCTGCGCCCAAGAGCAAGGCCAGCCGTCGCCCGCCCGTCTCGCGCTCCAACGGGAGTCGCTGTGCCAGTCCAAAAATAACGGGCGTGATGAGCATCCAAACCAGGTAGGAGGCGACCCCGACATAGGCCGCTAGTCCCAATTGCGGAGGAAGGAACGGGTTGACTTTTCGGCGCAATAGCTCCAACGCCGCCAGGAAAAGCCAGAACGCGACGATGGCGATCCGCTCCGTGGTTGGTGTCCACGGGGGCCGCAACAGCGGAGGCGTGCTACTTCGTTTGGAGGTTGGCTGCATGGAAGAGTTTTATGGTCAACGCCTCGGTACATCCTGAAACGGTGTCATCTCGAACGGATGTGAGAGATCTCCCACGCTGAAAATAGCGCAACGGGGGAGATCTCTCCTCACTAACGCTCGTCGAGATGACAAGAAAAAACGTTTTGTCGTGTACGGAGGGTCAACACGCTATATGGCAGGTCGATCTGCGGGTGAGTGTTATTCATACCGAAGCGCCTCGATCGGATCAAGGGCGGCGGCTTTCCGGGCCGGGTAGTACCCGAAAAAGACCCCGACGGCACCGGAAAAGCCTGCGGCTATGAGCAGCACCAGCGGACTGATTACCAGCGGCATGCCCATCAGGTTCGTGACGAGCGCCGCCAGCCCAACACCGATGCCCATCCCAAGGATACCGCCAGCGAGACTCAGCATGACCGCCTCGACGAGGAATTGCTCCAGCACGTCGGAGCCGCGCGCGCCCACCGCCAGCCGGATCCCGATCTCGCGCGTCCGCTCGGTCACGCTCACCAGCATGATGTTCATAATCCCGATGCCACCGACCAAAAGCGAAATCCCGGCAATGGCACCCAGGAACAGCGTAAGCGTCTGCGTAACCGACGACGCCGTCTCCAGAAGGTCGGCCTGATTCTGGACCTCGAAGTCGTCCGCCTGGCCTGTTTGCAGCCCATGTTGCACCCGCATCACCGATTGGATCCGCGCCTCGGCCACGGCCATGACATCCGGGCTCGCCGCGCTCACATTGATCGATTGCAGGTAGCGTTCCCCGCTCAGCCGATAAAGCACGGTTGACCACGGTGCGATCACCACATCATCTTGGTTGCCGCCAAACCCGCTTCCTTTTTCTTCCAACGTCCCGATGACGGTGAAGGGCACCGTTCCGATGCGGATCTGCTGTCCGATGGGGTTCTGGTTGGGAAAGAGTTGGGTGACCACCGTCTGCCCGATAACGGCCACCTTTGCCCGGCCCCGCACCTCGCTC
Organism: Rhodothermia bacterium; assembly: GCA_030428385.1. Taxonomy (GTDB): domain Bacteria; phylum Bacteroidota; class Rhodothermia; order Rhodothermales; family JAAAOL01; genus JAUIDY01. Next base: position 59,037 of record JAUIDY010000011.1, read on the forward strand.
TCGTTGAACGTCCGCCCGGTATCAAGCGTCCAGTTGCGGATGTCGAAGTACGACGGGTCGCCGCCCTGAATGGTGGTGTTCCAGTTGCCATTGCGGCTGACGACCTGTTGGCGCGACTGCGTGACGGCGGAGACAGCCTCCAACTCTTGCACCTGCGCACGCAGGGCCTCGGCGTCTTCTGGCTTCAGGGTGTTGCGTGTGGCCTGCTGGCTCACGCCGCCGGTCATGGCGCGCACAGGCGAGACGGTCAGCAGGTTGGCCCCCATCGAGGAGATGCGGCCCTGAATGTTGGCCCGCACGCCCTGCCCGATGGACACCATCACAATCACGGCACCAACGCCGATAATGATGCCGAGCGCCGTGAGCAGGCTCCGCATGCGGTTCTTGAGCAGGCTCGTGGTGGCCGACTTAAAGAGGTTTTTCCACTTGTGCGTGGCGTGGAGGAGTTGTTCAGGCATGGGAGGAAAAGATGGATGAGTGAACGGCACCGAGGCCCGTGTTGCCCTGAAGCATTGTGAGGTCGGCGGCGGCATCGCGGCGGTTGGCGATGGGCGCGTCGTGGATGATGAGGCCATCGCGTAGTTCGACGGCCCGCGAGCAGTAGCGGGCAATGTCCAGTTCGTGCGTCACGAGCAGGATGGTTGCGCCCTCGGCGTTGAGTTCCTGGAACAACGCCATCACCTCCACCGAGGTACGGGTGTCGAGGTTGCCCGTGGGCTCGTCGGCGAGGATAAGCGTGGGATCATTCACGAGCGCGCGGGCGATGGCGACGCGCTGCTGCTGCCCGCCGGAAAGCTGGCTTGGCTCGTGGTCCAGCCGGTCCCCTAGGCCCACGCGATCCAGCACGCGACGGGCGCTTGCTTCCGGGTCGGCGATGCGGCGCTTGCGGTCGTAGAGCAGCGGCAAGAGGACATTGTCGAGCGTGTTCGTACGAGCCAGGAGGTTGAAGCCTTGAAAGACGAAGCCTAGCTTGCGGCTGCGCAGGTCTGCCCGTTCGTCCCGGCTGAGGCCGCTCACCGCCACCCCGTCGAGCCAGTATTCGCCTTTGGTGGGCGTGTCGAGGCAGCCGAGGATGTTCATGAGGGTAGACTTGCCAGAGCCGGAGGCACCCATGATGGCGACAAACTCGCCGCGCTGGATGCGGAGGTCGATCCCGCGCAGGGCATGGACCGGCTCGGCCCCCGGATAGACGCGTTCGAGGCGCTCCGTGCGGATGACGTCGGTATGTGGAATCGGATGCGACATGGACAAGGGTCCGTTCAAAAGATCAAGTAAGTGTGTGGACACTACATGCGGGGCGGGCCACCGGGGCCGCCCCCTGGAGGACCGCCGGGGCCGGAGAAGCCCGACGAGGTGTCTTCGCCGCCAAGTACCTGCTCAATCACGCGAAGCCCTTCCTTGACGGTTGCCGTGGCGGGGCCGAGAGGTTCGATCTCCGTGAGGGCTCCGGTGCTGAGACCGGCCCGTACTGGCATGGCCTGAAACTGGTCGTCCTCATCGAGGAACCACAACATGCTGATGGCTCCACCGGGGCGTTCCATGCCGGGAGGGCCACCGGGCAGTGCGGCCGGGAAGCCACCGGCTCCGCCTGGAGGCATACCCATCCCGGTGGGTGGCCTCCCCATCCCGCCCGGCGGTCCGTCGCCCGGGCCGGGCGCGCCTTCTTGCGAAAGGCCCGCCATCATCTCAGAGGTGGCTTGCAGTTGTAGCGCAGCGGTCGAGACGGCGAGCACATCATTCGCCTCGCCCGTCACAAAGTCGACCGTCGCCGTCATGCCTGGCAGAAGATGCCCATCCCTATTCGGTGCGTTGATGACAACTGTGTACGTGACCACGTTTTGCTCCGTGTTGGGCTGTAGCCGTACGGTCTGTACAGTACCGTCGTAAGTCTGGTCTGGGTAGGCGGGCACGTTGAACGTCACGGCCTGTCCTTTTTCGATCTGTCCGATGTCGCTTTCGTCCACATCGGCAAGGATTTGCATCTCGTCCAGGTTGCGAGCCAGAATGAAGAGCGTTGGCGTATTAAACGACGCCGCCACGGTCTGTCCGGCATCCACGCTCCGCTCTACAACGATCCCGCCGATGGGCGCGCGGATCTCGGCGTTGCGGCGGTTTTTGAGCGCTTGGGTCACTTGCGCCCGTGCCTGTGTCACCTGCGCTTCGGAGGAGCGGAGCGAAGCCTGCGCCCGCCCAACACTCGCCTCGGCGGTCTGCACCGAGGTCTGGATCGGCTGAAACTCGCTCTGCGAAAGGTAGCCCTGCTCAACGAGCGGCTGGTTGCGGTTGAAGGTCGCCTGTGCGTCGGCGAGTTGGGCCTGCGCCTCCACCAGTTGCGCCTCGGCTTGGGCCTGCTGGGCCTCGGCCTGCGTGACCCGCGCTCGGGCATCCGCCACAGAAGCATCGAGCGTCTCGGTGTCAATGATGGCAAGCAACTGCCCTTCCTCAATAACATCGTTGTAATCCACCAGGACCTGTTCCACCTGTCCCGAGACCTGGGTGCCCACCTCCACCGTTTCGACGGCGGAGAGCGTGCCGGTGCTGGAGACGGTTGCGTGCAGGTCCGTGCGCACGACTTCAGTGAAAACAAAGTCCGTGGCTTCTTCGTTGCCCCCGCTGAACACACGCCACAGCACTATGACGAGGAGGAGGGCAAGAGCCGTAAGGGTGATCTTATGCCAGCGTTTCATAGGAGAAGGTTCGGTTTTCAGGAAAAGGGAAGAGGCAGCGGGCCTACTGGAGGCGGGCCACCAGGGCTTCATCAAGCTGTCCTGTTTGGTAGGCGATAGCGAGTTCACTATCGAGCACGTTGTATTGGGCTTCGAGGCGTCCGGAGGCGGCTTCGACGTACAGGCTGCGGGCCTCGGTTACTTCAAGCAGGGTGGAGGCCCCCACGTCGTAGCGGGCCTCGGCGGCGGCCAGCGCTTCCTGCGCGGCTTCAAGCTGACGCTCGGCGGCCAAAAGCTGCGCCTGCGCCGTTTGGTAGTTCAGCAGCGCCTGCTGCACATCGTAGGCCACCTCTTGTGCGATGATTTCGAGCGCCAACCGTTCGTTTTCGGCACCCACCTGCGCCCGTTCCACGGTGGTTTTGGTTTGCAGCCTGTTAAAGACGGGGATGGAGACCGAGAGCCCGATGGAGCCGTTGGGGTTGACATCGCCGAGTTGGTCGGTGAGGCTGAACTGCTCGTTCAGGCTGGTGTAGTTCGTACCCGTGCTGGCGTTGAGTGACACAGAAGGCAAGTAGCCGCCGCGTGCCACCCGGATGCCTTGCTCGGCGGCTTCGATGCGGTACCGCTGGGCGGAAAGGTCTTCCCGCGCCGCCAGCGCCTGCTCGATGAGGGCGGCGGCGTTGTAGTCCACCGGCTCTGTCTGGAGCAGCGCTTCGTCCGGCGCGGCAAACGTGATGGCGGCGAGGGACGGCAGGTGCAGCGTCTGCTTGAGTTGCTGCTGCGCCAGTTCGTGGTTGTGTTGCGCGGCAATCAATCGCTGCTCCGTCTGGGCGATGGCGGCACGCTGTTGCAGCACGTCGGCGATGGGCCGATTGCCCGCCTCATACTGCGCCTCGATGCTTGCCAACTGCTGCCGCTGCGCCTCCATGTTTTCGTCTTCCACCCGGATCAGTTCGCCGTTGAGGAAGACCTGTAGATACTGCGAGGTGGTCTGGTAGAGAATACCCTGACGGGTCCGGTCAAAGTTGTTTTTTGTAGCCGCCTCGTTCAACTGTGCTTCCCGCAACGAGGCGATGTTGGTGAAGCCGTTGAAGAGGGTGATGTTAGACGACGCATTAAAGCTGAGTCCCTCACTCCGCTGGTCCGTGAGCGAAGCCGTCGACTGGTCAAAGGCACGTCCAAAGCGCAGCGAGGGACCGACCGAGAGGTTGAGGTTGGGCAGGAAGTTCGCGCGTTCCTGGGCGACGGTAGCGTGGCTCAGGTTTACGTCGTTCGCGGACTGCTTCAGGTTGAGGTTGCGTTCCAGCGCAAGCCGAAGCGCTCCCGTCAGATCAATCGTTTCAGCAGGTGCGCTCGTGGACTGTGCCATCGATTGCTGAGCGGAAAAGAACAGCAGCGTTAGTACCACACATACGAGTCTGACCCGTCGCGGACGTAGGTGAAAAACTGGCGTTGGCATGTAAACCGGGAGGTCGAGATCATGAGGACTGAATCTACCCGGAGAACGATAGTTTTTAACGGCCCGTTGCGCTGATCATGGTGAGATGCATGGCTGGATATGCGAAATGCACGTGTGCTGGGAGAAAACGAATCACCGCCCGGTGATGAACCCTGAGCAAGGAGACCACGAATGCGCGCACAGACTGGTCACAGGAGTCCGTGAACACATCACCTCGTCAGAAGCCATAAGGTATTTGTGATCCGGTGTGAGCGCCCTCACGGGGTCTTGGCCCACGTTTTTCTTGCGTCAGTCGGGCGGTGCTTTCGTGGCTGGGCCCGTAGCGCTGCAAGATCCCCGTCTCCACGCTCAGAAGGGTAGGTGTTCATCTTGAAGAAGGCGTGATTGGCACCGTCCCCCTGCACATATTCCACCCGCTGGTCTTTGGCGACGAGGGCGTCCATAAAGCTCATAACGGCCCACTTTACCTATTCGCTGAGTTCCATGAGCCGGATGTTGCGGAAGCGATACACCTTGCCCGCTTCGCCATGGTGTTGTAAGCCGATGTAGCCTTCTCGATCTACGGTGTCGCGCACGGCGGTGGTCGGCATGTCGTTCACCCAAATCTGAAGACTATCTCCAACGGCCCGGATGCGGTATCTATTCCAGATGTTGCGGTCGAAGGCAGCGCCTTTTTGTGTGCGGAATTGTGCGCCTGCAAGCGAATCGTCCTGCATGGGATGCAGCCACCGACGGCGTCCTTCATCGTACAAACCGCCCGACCAGCGACGGTCCGATGGGTCCACCTCAGCCTGATACCCATAAACGCGATTCGGCTCCGCATGAGCACGAAACATAAACCCGGAGTTGGCCTCGCCCTCGGGCATCATGATCTCGGCCTCAAAGACAAAATCGCGGTAGGTGTTTTCGGTGATGAGGAAAAACTTTTCCTCCGCGAGCAGGCGGATTTCGCCGTCCTCAACCCATGCCTCGCCCCAGTCGTAGGGGTTGCGCCAGCCTTCCAGCGTGGTTCCATCAAAAAGTGGCTGCCAGGTAGCCGTTTCTGCGGAAGTGTTGGAGTCGGTTGAGGCCTCGCCCGGTGCCGACGTGTCGCCGGAGGCACACCCTGCGAGGAAAACCAAGGCCATCAGCAGCGGTGTTACAAAGCATTTCAGCATGGGTCTCCTTTTGTTTTTGCAGAAGCCGCTGTTTCCATAAACACGGGCCGCTTACATCTTGTGAACGTCGTGCCTGATGCGGCTATCTGCGCGGCGTTCAATACAGGACTGAGGCAAAGAAATCCTTCATCTGCGCTGCATAGTAAACGCCGTATTGGGCAAAGGTGGCCTTGGTCTGGGCGTCCGGCTTCCAGTCGAAGAAAGCGTGGTTGGCACCGCCCACCTGCACATACTCCACCCGCTGGTCTTTGGCGACGAGGGCTTCCATAAAGCTGCGCACCATCTCGTCGTTGATGAGTGGATCGCGGGTGCCGCGCGTGAGGTACTGGGGGACGGCCCGGTCGGTGGCCCTCGGGATGTGGTTGATGGGTGAGATGGCGGCCTGCCACGTCGCGTCGGCGGCCGGGTCTTCGGAGAAGTGATTCAAAAAGTTGCCGCCAAAGACGCCGTAGCTGGGCGCTGCCGCCTGAATCGCCGCCTGCATGTCTTCTCGGACCGCGTCGACTGATTTTCCTTCGGGCAGATACGACGGCATAAACTCAAAGACATCCTCCGTGGTGCCAAATCCACCGTCGCCGATCATGTTCACCATCAGCGAGGCTGCGGCTGAAAGGTGCCCGCCTGCGCTGTCGCCGGTCAGCCCAATGCGCGTGGGGTCGCCGCCGTATTCTGCGGCGTGCTCCATGATATGGGCAATCGCGCCAAAGACATCCTCGATGAGGTTGGCCATCGTGTTGTTCGTGGCGTCGCCGTCGAGCTTCTGGGCCCAGCGGTAATCGATGCTGAACACCACAAACTGGCCGCCTTTGGTTAACTCGCGCGCCAGTCCGCGCATGATGTCTTCCGTATTCGATGACCAGCCGCCGCCGTGGATAATGACGAGGCACGGCAGGTTTTCGGCCCCTTTGGGCGAATAGACGTCGTACTTGAGCGTTTTGACGCCCGGTTTAGCATACACAATGTCCTGCGTAACATCGATGTGATCCACCGCCGACGCCTCAATGAACGAGGCACCGATGTGCTTGTCCTGGTCGATGACGACCTCGAAGGGCGAAGCCATCGACTCGTGGTACATGGCCCCCCAGCGCCCGGGCACCGAAAAGTAGCCGCTGTCGAGCACGTAGCCGTCCTCGGGCGTGGCCGTTACGGTGACGACGGTTCCGGCGGGGTACATTCCATCGTCGGGAAGGGGCGGGTCGAGTTCGAACGTCCCATGGACGGGCGGATCAAGGACAACCGAAAAAGCATCTTGCGCATACAGATTTCCGGATCCCAGAACAACAGAGAGGACGAGCATCATCAAAAAACGCGATATCATGGTGGGTTGGGTGGGTTTAGGAAAGACGATATCGGGGGATGATCGAACCTGCGTATCCTACCAAATCGCGGACACTCATGCAATCGGTAATCCATGCCGGATTGCACGATTGCCTCTGTTCCGTTACTATGACACGTCCCCATCACCCTGTTTACCGAAGCCCATGAAAAAGCTACTCGTTCTCATTTGCTGCCTCGCGGTGCCGGTTCTGATGCCGCACGATCTGTTTGCCCAGTTCAGCTTGGCAAACCTCCAAACCGAATACACCGAGACGTCGCTCGGCATTGATGTGGCGGAGCCGCGTTTTAGCTGGCAGATGCAGGCCCCGGCGGGCGTCCGTGGCGCGGCCCAGCAGGCATACCGGATCGTTGTCCGCAATGGAGAGCAAAACATCGTCTGGGACACAGGACAGGTCGATAGTGAGGTTTCCGTCCATATCGTCTACGGGGGCGAGGCGCTTCAGCCCACGACGCGATACGAATGGGAAGTGACGGTCTGGGGTCAGGGTGGTGAGACAGCGACGGCGGCCTCATGGTTTGAAACGGGCCTGATGAACCCCGACCCGAACCTCTCAGGCTGGGACGGAGCGACGTGGATCGGTGGGGGCGACGACGACTTGGTCTTCTACCCGCACTACCTCTCCGTCTTTAAGCTGCGCTACACCCTGCAACTTGGCAGCGGGAGCACACGGGCACGCTTTGTCTACGGGGCCAACGACCGCCGCCTCATGGATGCGGCCCTGAACATCTATCGCCTCGCCAACGCAAAAGACGAAAGCTACATCGCGCTGGAGATCGACATCGCGCCGTTGGACGAGGGCGGGGACGCGCAACTCAACATCTACCGGGTGGGCTATCACCCTAATGATGCGGCGGATACACCCCTCGCGAGCTTCGATATCCCGCAGGCGCTGATCAACGACGCCAACCAATACGCCCCCCACACGGTGTATCTGGAGTCGGAATTCGGTCAGACCGATGTGTTTATCAACGGCCAGGCCGAGGAAAACAAGGTCACCCTTATCGAAAACCCGAACCCCGGTCCGTTCGGGGCACCGCGCTTTAGCGTCAACCCGGTGGGGACAGGCGGCGATTTCATCAGCTTCCCGATGGTGGCGGACTTCGGCTTTGCGGTAGATGTCGGACAGCGGGCCTCTTTTTCTGACGTGGAGGTGCGAAACTACCGCTATCCGTCCAACGCGCTATTTCAGGAAGATCTTGGTGCGGGGTATGATGGGGCATTCGCCGATGCCGCGCAACGCAATGCGGGTTTGTCCATCGCTGACGGCGCGTACGTGCTTGATGGCGGGGGCGAGGGCACGCAGGTCATCGCTGACGCGAGCCGCAACGCCGTGCCGATGCTGCGCACAACGTTTACGACCGCCGAAAAACAGGTCGTGCAGGCCCGTTTATATGCGACGGCACGCGGGATCTACGAACTGTATCTCAACGGCGAGCGGGTGGGCGACCGCTACTTCACGCCGGGGCTGACGCAGTACAACCGTATCCACCACTACCAGACGTATGATGTGACCGATCTCGTCGATCAGGGCGGGGCGAATGCACTCGGGGCGTGGCTGGGCGAGGGCTGGTGGAGTGGCAACATCACTTACACCGGAGCCAACTGGAACTTCTTCGGCGACCGGCAGGCGTTGCTGGCGAAGTTGGTCATTACCTATGAGGATGGAACCAGCGACGTGGTGGTGACCACCCCCGACACCTGGTCGTATTTCGGCGACGGCCCGATTCGGTACGGCAGCTTCTTCCAGGGCGAGGTATATGACGCCACGCGGGAAGCCGCCATCGATGGATGGAGCACAGCTGCCTACGACGATACAGACTGGAAAGCCGCCGAGGCGGTGCCGCTGGAAGGAACCGCCTACATTGGCCCAGAGACGACCTTTGAGGGCGATACCGACACGTTCACCTACGATCGCCTCGAACTGGTGGGGCAGGTCGGTAAAAACCCCGGTGTGGCGGTGACGCGCACCGCGCAGCGCATGGATGAGGTGCGTCCCGGCGTCTTCGTCTACGACATGGGGCAGAACATGGTCGGTTTCCCACGCATCACGCTGCCGGACGGACCGGCTGGTGAGGAAATCACACTGCGGTACGCCGAGGTGCGCTATCCGAACCTGGAGGCGCATCAGGGCAACATCGGCATGGTCATGTTAGAAAACATCCGGGGAGCGCTGGCACACGATGTCTATGTGCGCAAAGGCGGCGAAGAAGTCATCCAGCCCCGGTTTACCTTTCACGGCTACCGCTACGTCGAAATCACCGGCCTCGATGCGCCGCTGCCGCTGGAGGCCGTCGAAGGGGTGGTGATCAGTTCGGTCGAAACGCTGGCATCCCACTTGGAGACCTCGAACGACTTGGTCAACAAACTGTGGGAGAACATCACGTGGTCGCTGCGGGGCAACTTCCTGTCCATCCCCACCGACACCCCGGCGCGCAACGAGCGCATGGGGTGGAGCGGCGACATCATGGTCTTCGCCCGCGCTGCCACCTATCTGGCCGATGTGGAGCCCTTCATGCGGCGGCACCTGCGGGCAATGCGTGACTTGCAACGCGGCGATGGGCGTTTTCCCGATGTGGCCCCCGTTGGCGGTGGCTTCGGCGGCACGCTGTGGGGCAACGCGGGAATGGTAGTGCCCTGGGAAACGTACCGTCAGTACGGCGACGTGCGGCTGCTGGAAGAGCACTACGACGCCATGAAGCGCTACGTGGCGTTTTTGGCATCGAGCATCGACGCGCAGACGGGGGTGGTGACAGATGGCCCGCTGGGCGACTGGCTCAGCCCGGAAAACAGCCGCAACGACAACGTGCTACTGTGGTCGGCCTACTACGTGTACGACCTCGAAATCTTGGCCCGGACGGCGGAATTGCTCGGCCATGCCGAAGATGCCGCCCTCTACTGGGCGCAGCATGCCGAGCGCAAGGCACACTTCAACGCAACGTTTATTGACCCCGAAACCCGCCGAACCATTCATTCGGGCTACAACCCGCCGTTCCGCTTCGGCGGTGGCGGCGATGCCGATGCAGGCACGCTCGTCGATACGCAGGCGTCGTATGCGGTGCCGCTGGCGCTGGGTGTCATCAGCGACGAAAACGCACCCCATGCGGCAGCAAATCTGGCGTCGGCGGTCCGGCGAGGAAACGTAGACGACAGCGGCGTGCCCCGCCCCGGCTTTTCGCTCATGACGGGCTTCATCGGTACCGCCTCGCTGAATCCGGCGCTGTCGGCCTTCGGTTATGATGACATGGCCTATCGGATGCTGCAACAGACCACCTATCCGTCGTGGTTGTACCCGGTGGTGAACGGGGCGACAACGATTTGGGAGCGGCTCAACTCATACACTTTGGACGACGGTTTTGGTGGTAACAACAGCATGAACTCATTCAACCATTACGCCTTCGGGGCGGTGGGGGCGTGGCTGTACAACCATACGCTGGGCATCCAGCGGGACCCGCAGGTGCCGGCCTTCAAACGGTTCATCCTGCAACCAACACCCGACCCGAACGGCATCATGAAATGGGGCGATGGGCACTACGACAGCCCATATGGCCGCATCGAAAGCGCGTGGCATGTGGAGGACGGCACCTTGACCTACCGCGCCACCGTTCCGCCGAACACAACGGCGATGCTTTATTTGCCTGCGTCATCCGCTGACGGTGTACAAGAAGGCGACGGGGTTGCCTCGCAGGCTGCGGGTGTCCGCTACGTCGAGGCGAGCGATGGCAAGGTCGTGTATGAACTGGCATCCGGCACCTACACCTTTACGGCCCCCTGGAGCGGCTTGTATTGAGTGGGCAGTAATCGGGTGAGCCGACGTACGTCACTCGCCCAGGTAGCGGTACAGCCGATCTTTCCAGGCAGGTTGTTCGATTTTTTGGAGTAGCAGCCGGTTCACATCTTCGCGGAGCGGGCTGTCCTTGGGCAAGGCGATGCCGTAATATTGGGTCTCGAACGTGCCCGGCAGTACCCGTAGCACGCCCTGTTGCCCGTTTCGAATGAGGTACCGCAGGATGGGGGCATCATGGACAAGGGCTTCGATGTCGCCATCACGCAGCGCCTGGATGCCCTGTTCCACCGTGGCATACGTCCGGTAGTTTACGTGCTCGCGGTTCAGGTAGACGGTGCTTGTGGCGGCCTCAACGGCACCCACCTGTACGCCGGGTAAGTCATCAGGACCTTGCACCGTGGAGGCCAACTGTGACACGGTCAGGACCGAGGTGATGGCGGCCGTAAAGCTGGAGGCCATGATGAGGGCGGCGAACATCCAGATGAGCGCCACGAGCCGTCCGCCCAGCGACACCGGGGCCTTGTCGCCATAGCCCACCGTGGTCATCGTCACTGCCGACCACCAGAAGCCCGAGGCAATGCCCTCGGCAGGCGAGCCGCCGAACTGGTCGGGGTTGCGGTTCCGCTCGAAGAGCCACACGATGGCGCCGACGAGCAACAGCAGCCCAAAGAGCGCCGCCACCACTTTCATAAAGGTGAGCGAGAGCAGCCGCTGGATGGCGGCCCACCAGCCTGCTTCCTGCTGAGCCCGCACGGCAATACCGAGGCCGGAGACATAGAAGGGATGCGAAAAGTCGAGCAAGGCCTCGCGCTCGGCGGTGATGGTGAGCGCGGCCACAGCGGCGTCGAGGGAGTCGGTGTGCACGCCGTCGAGCAAGGCTTCCAGTTCCATCTCGTGCCAGGCATAGCGCAGGTCAAGGTCGCGCGCGATGTCTTCCCACAACTCCATGCTGAGCCCCGTCCAACTGCTGTCGGCTTGCTTAAAGGCGAACGGAGGAGCCGTTTTGGTGCCGATGCGCAGAACACGGGTCGTGTCCGCATCCATGGGTTGTGCAAAAGCAGGGGCGGCGAGGAGCAGCAGGGCAAAAATCCCGAGGCAGCAACGCATACAGGCAGCAGAGGTCGGTCTGGGGGCGCGAACAAAAAAAGCTCCAAAGTACAGCATGCGGACAACGACGGCCGAACCAAGAAGGGGAAGGAAGAGGGTGCCTTTTGGTTTGTTTTATTGACCCGTCACGGGTAGCCATTCCGTCAGTCCAAACAAACCCAACGAAGGGGCGACTAGCAGCAGTAAACCCAAAATGAAAAGCGCGATCTGGAGGGGCAGGATCCAGCGGGCCCACGTGGGCCACGGGATCTTGGCGAGGGCGAGGCAGCCCATCAGCACGGCGCTGGTGGGGATGATGAGGTTGGTGAAGCCGTCGCCCAACTGGAAGGCCAGCACGGCCGTCTGGCGGCTCACCCCGGCGAGGTCGGCCAGCGGTGCCATCAGCGGCATCGTGAGGGCGGCCTGCCCGCTGCCGCTGGGGACGAAGAAGTTGATAGCCGTCTGCACCGCGAACATGCCGTGCGCGGCCCCCACTTCGCCCGCACCCTGAATCGCCGACGCCAGCGCAAACAAGATGGTGTCGATGATCTGCCCGTCTTGCATCACCACCAGGATACCCCGCGCCAGCCCGATGATCAGCGCCGTCGCCACGAGGTCGCGGGCGCCGTCCATAAACGCCCCGGAGATCTCCGACGGCTTGAGGCCGCCTGCTATGCCCAGCACAATGCCCGTCCCGATGAACAGCGCCGCGATTTCGGGAATGTACCAGCCGTACTGCGTCACGCCGAAGACAAGCAGGGCGATGCCGGCGAAGAACACCAGCAGCGCAGCCGCGTGGCGACGGGTGAAGGCTTCGGTTTCCCCATCCGGCATCTCCAACACGCCTTCGGCCCGCTTTTTCTCATCCAGCGCATACATCGGGCTTTTGGTGGGGTCCTTTTTGATGCGGTGCGCATACCACATCACGAAGGCGATGGTAACGGATGTTGTGGTAATCCATACGGGAATCCGGTAGCCGATGCCGCTGAACGGTGCCAGCCCGGCGATGCCTTGCGCCACGCCCACCGTAAACGGGTTCAGGAACGCCCCGGCGAAGCCCGCGCCCGAGCCCACAAACGGAATCGCCACGCCGACGATGGAGTCGTAGCCGAGTGCCAGGGCGAGCGGGATAAAGATGAGCACAAACGGGATGGTCTCTTCGGCCATCCCAAACACCGCCCCGCCGAGCGAGAAGAGGGTCATGAAGAGCGGAACGATGAGCAGTTCCACCAATCGGCTTTGCCGCGACAGCCCCACCATACGCCGCAGCCCGGCATTTACCGCCCCCGTCTTTTGCAAGACTGCAAACGCCCCGCCAACGAACAGCACAAACGCGATGATGCCTGCCGCTTCGGGGTCGGTGAAGCCCAGGAACGGGGCCAGCAGGATAATCGCCAGGGTGCCGCCGAGCCGGTCCAGCACGCCTTCTTCTTCGCGTTCGACGTACTGGAATGAGCCCTCGACCACCACCTCGCGGGTTCCGGCGCCTTCTACCTGAATCTCCTGCTTCTCAAACGCACCGGGCGGGACGATCCACGTCATCACAGCGGCGAGGACGATGATGCTGAAAATGATCAGGGTGGTGTCGGGGGCCTTAAACCGGGATAGCTTCATGGAACGGGCGGGGCTGTGAGACAACGCGGAGACGGCGGAGCAAGGTAGGAAAAAGTTGGCGGATGCGCATCCTGAAAGGCCGTCAACCAACATCGCCAAAAAGGGCAAAAAATGGCTGCATGCGGGGGTTTTTGAAGGGACGGCCCATCCAAACAACAAAACGACCCAGCCGAACAACGCGACGCGCATCGCAACAACGGAACGGCATGCATGAACCGACGGGGTGGGGCTACCATGGGATCAGCCACACAGCAGGGCACCCCGTGTTGCTGCTGCTTCTGTTTCACGTTGTCCTTCCCAGAATCTGTGTCTCAGCACCAACGACCCGACGCCCCCGACCCGACCGATGCACCCCTCGCCGGGTTGCCCGATGACCAGCCGACGGAAACGGAAGGCCCGACGGAAACGGAAGGCCCGACGGAAACGGAAGGCCCGACGGAAACGGAAGGCCCAACGGAAACGGAAGGCCCAACGGAAGCGGCCCGTCTGGAAGTAGACGCGCTGTGGACCATGCTGCGACCCGTGGCGAAGGCTACATCGTCACCGTCGTCTGCGCCAATCTCAGACGACGACTAGCCGGGCTGTTTTCTCCTCGTGTTCCCCCGATGACCAAACCTCCTCTTGCAATGAACCCCCTTGCTTCTTTTCTCCCTCGCTTCCTGTCGCTCCTTCTATTCGTCCTGCTGCTGCCCGCCAAGGCAC
>JAUIDY010000154.1 GCA_030428385.1 Rhodothermia bacterium
GCTCTTGCTCACCTTCAACTCTTAATTCGCATTATGAACAGAAGACAACCGGATAGGGCGAAAATCTGAATCCCCTGCATCCTCCAGTCGACGCAGTGGGCAGCTGTACCCTACCAGCAAGCTATGCATGTTTAAGCGATCCCACAAGAACGACCGGACTTTTTTAATCCACCGCATAGAGTGGGTCCCGCGATGCAGGTCCTCCGCCCTCGAATCCACAAATCGCGCACTCCCTTTCCCCCTCCCAAACACCCAACCCCAGCGACACCCACACAATACCCGCAACGTCCCGCCCAGCAACGCGTTAGTCACCCCCAACGTCTCTTCCCACAACCCGCTTCTCTCGCCCCACCCATGTACTACGATCCCATCAAAGATCGCCTCGGCACGTTTGTAAGCCGGTGGCCTGTGTTGCAGCGGCTGTTCTATGGGATGCTCAACCTGCTGTTTTTGCGGGCGTGGTATGTGCGGCGGGCCATCCGTCGGCTCCTCGGCAGCATGGCCCCCGACCGGACGCTGCGGGTGCTGGATGCCGGGACGGGCTTTGGACAATACGCCTATTTCATGGCCCGTGCCTTCCCCCGCGCCGAGATTCACGCGGTCGATGTAAAGCAGGACTACCTCGCCAACGCCCGCCGCTTCCTCGATCAGGTGCCCGCAGGCCAACGCATTACCCTTTCGTGCGACGACCTCACCGACCTAAAAGCCCCCGGGCCGTTCGACTTCATCCTTTCCGTGGATGTGATGGAGCACATCGAAGACGACCGCGCCGTGTTTCGGCATTTCGCCCGCGTGCTGCGCCCCGGTGGCTACGTGCTCATCAACACGCCCTCCGACAAAGGCGGCTCCGACGTGCAGGCCGACGGCGATACCAGCTTCATCGAAGAACACGTCCGCGACGGCTACAACATGCAAGAACTGGAAGACAAGCTGCGTGAGGCGGGACTGATGCCGGTGAAAAGCATCTATACCTACGGCCCGTACGGCTCAGTGGCGTGGCGCATGCTCATCAAGCGCCCGATTCTGATGCTGGGGCAGACGTGGGCGTTCCTCATCCTGCTGCCGCTGTACTACCTTTTCGCCTTGCCCGCTGGGATCTTGCTTAACGCGATGGACGTCCGTCATCACAACCACGAAGGCACGGGCCTGCTGGTGATCGCCCAAAAGCCCGTGGTGGCCCAACCCTAGCCATGCTCCCCTTTACCGGCAGTTGGATCGAGATGGTGCTGTATGTCGGCGCAGGCATCGTGCTGGCGCTGTATGGCTACCATGTGTTGCTCTCGCTCCTCAAGCCGAGGCGGTCCACGGAGCAAGCAGCCCAAGAGCGCGCCGATCAGTTGCTCCAGCACTACCACGGTCGTTCACCACAAACCGAAGGTTCTCAGCAAGACCCCTCCAATCCACCCTCAACCCATCCCGAGTCGTAGCCTTCGCCCACCAAACAGCACCCCCACCCATTCTCCCCCACACTCCCTTTCTCCCACCCCCCCCAAATTCCCTGCTTTTTTCCCAATCTCCGTTTGCCCGGCATAGGAGGCGCGCCGTATTTTAGACGGGCACCTCTTTCGGGACCGTGCCCGCAACGTTGCTTCTCACCATGAATCGGGCAGTCCTGTGCAAACCAAATATATTTTCGTGACCGGCGGCGTGACGTCGTCGCTGGGCAAAGGTATCGTGTGTGCGTCGCTGGGACGGCTGCTGGAGGCACGCGGCCTGCGTGTCACCATCCAGAAGTTCGACCCCTACATCAACGTCGACCCGGGCACGATGAACCCGTACGAGCACGGCGAGGTGTATGTGACCGACGACGGCGCCGAGACCGACCTCGACCTGGGGCACTACGAACGCTTCTTGGGACGCCCGACGAGTCAGGCCAACAACGTCACCACGGGCCGCGTCTACCTCGAAGTCATCACCAAGGAACGCGCGGGCAAATACCTTGGCAAGACGGTGCAGGTGGTGCCCCACATCATCGACGAGATCAAGCACCGGATGCTGAAGCTGGGCACCACGGGCGACTACGACGTGGTGATCACGGAGATCGGCGGCACGGTCGGCGACATCGAGAGCCAGCCCTACCTCGAAGCCATCCGGCAGCTTCGGTACGAGTTGGGCTACCGCAACGCGCTCATCATCCACCTGACGCTAGTGCCGTACCTCGCCGCCGCAGGTGAACTCAAGACGAAGCCGACGCAGCACTCGGTCAAAACCTTGCTGGCCCATGGCTTGCAGCCCGATGTGCTGGTGTGCCGCGCCGAGCACCCGTTGGACGCCGACGTGCGTCGCAAAATTGCGCTCTTTACCAACGTCGAACCCCGCGCCGTCGTCCAAAGCCGCGATGCCGAGACGATCTACGAAGTGCCGCTGCTCCTGCAAGAAGAAGGACTCGACACCTACGTTTTGGAGCGTTTTCACGTTACCGAAGAACTCCCCGCCGAGCGCACACTGACAGAGCCGCAACTGGACGCGTGGGTTGATTTCCTGAAGCGCCTCAAAGACCCTGAAGGCACCGTGCGCATGGCGCTGGTGGGCAAGTATGTGGAGCATCAAGACGCCTACAAGTCTATCTCCGAAAGCCTGATGCTGGCGGGCGTCGAGAACGATGTGCAGGTGGAAGTCAAATACGTGCTCTCGGACGACCTCACTGCCGCCAACGTGGCCGAGGAACTGGCCGATGTGGCGGGGGTGCTCGTCGCGCCCGGCTTCGGCGACCGGGGCATCGAGGGCAAAATTGCCGCCATCCGTTACGCCCGCGAAAACAACCTGCCGTTCTTTGGCATCTGCCTCGGGATGCAGTGCGCCGTGATCGAGTTTGCGCGCAACGTGTGTGGCTGGGATGACGCCAACTCCACTGAATTTGACGCCGCCACGCTGCACCCGGTCATCGACATCATGGAGGAGCAGAAGCGCATCACCGACAAGGGCGGCACGATGCGCCTCGGCGCGTACGACTGTTATATGGTGGAAGGCTCGCGCGTGCGGTCGATTTACGACCTGGAACAGACGCAGGAGCGCCACCGCCACCGCTACGAACTCAACAACGTGCTGCGCTACAAGCTGCTGGAGCACGGGATGCACTTCACCGGCATCAACCGCGAGCGTGACCTCGTCGAAATCGTCGAACTGCCCGACAAACGCTGGTTCCTCGGCGTGCAGTTTCACCCGGAGTACAAGTCGAAGGTGGGACGCGCGCATCCGCTGTTCACCTCGTTCATTCAGGCGTGTACCGCCTACGCCCGCGAGCGCGACATGATCAAGGAACCGCGCCGCCGCCGCCGCCGCAAAGTCGCCGAACTCGCCGCCGCGAAGATGTGAGCGCGACAAGCTGTGTATGTGATACGTAAAACGTGAAACGTGAGGGTGCCAGACCCCAAGGGTCAAATCGGCCTTGGCGAAATCGGCGGCTCGGACGCGGAGCGTCAGCCGATTTCGGTGCAGCCTTGATCTTTTGGTTCTTTTGGATCAAGCCAAAAGAACGGAGAAACATGATCACCAAGAAGAAACACCCCATTCTTTTCGCTTTCGGATCGTTCCGCGTGCCCGTGGCGTTGATGGGGCAATGAATAATGCACGTCCCACCTCTTGTGTCGCCTTAATGTAGCATGGAGACGCCCGTGCTGATGGAAACGAATTGGAAAGAATAATGCCCGACCTCTCGGACAACCCCTATGCCCAGGTCATCGACCTGACCGCCAAAGCCCAACGTGAGCGCCGCGACGAACGTGCGCAAGACCTTTTCCCCGAACCCGACCCGCCGCTGCCCGAAGCCACCATCGACAGCCTGCCCGAACCGCTGCAAGAAGCGGTAGAACGCGCGGGGTGGACGGACCTGATGAAAGTGCAAAGCCGCTCGATTCCGTACATGCTGGACGAACGCGACCTCATCGTGCAGTCGCGCACGGGCTCCGGCAAAACCGGGGCCTTCCTGTTGCCGCTGTTCGACCTCATCGACCCCGAATTGCGCGAGACGCAGGCGCTGATCCTCACACCCACGCGTGAGTTGGCGAAGCAGATCCACGCCGAGTTCGAGCGGATGCGCGACGACGATCCCGAATCGCTCACGCTCTCCGATGCACTGGTGTACGGCGGCGTCAAGTATGGCCCGCAGATTCGCGCCCTCAAAGCCGGGGCGCATGTCGTCATCGGCACGCCGGGCCGCATCCTCGACCACCTCGACAGTGGCAACATGAAGCTGGACAGCCTCCGCGCCTTCATCCTCGACGAAGCCGACGAGATGCTGTCGATGGGGTTCTACCCGGCGATGAAAAAGGTGAAGCGATTCCTGCCCGGCGACCGGCAGTCGTACATGTTCAGCGCCACCATGCCGCCATCGGTACGCTCGCTGGGCAACGAGTTTCTGAACGACCCTGGCTTCCTCATGCTCTCGACGGGCAACGTCAGCGTTGACGCCATTGAGCACCGCTGCTACATCGTGAAGCAGCAGGACAAGGACCGGGCGCTCGTGCGGCTCATCGAGATGGAAAACCCGAGCTCGGCGATCATCTTCGCCAACACCAAACGCGAGGTAGAATACCTGGCCCAGTTTCTCCAGAACTACGGCCACCACGCCGACGAGATCTCCGGCGACCTCGCCCAGCGCGCCCGCGAGCGCGTGATGAAGCGCATCCGCGACGGCAAGCTGCGCTTCCTCGTCGCCACCGACGTGGCCGCCCGAGGCATCGACATATCGGACCTCAGCCATGTCTTCATCTACGACATCCCCGAGGACCCCGAAAGCTATGTGCACCGCTCGGGTCGCACCGCGCGTGCGGGCAAAACCGGCACGTCCATCGCGCTCGTCACGATGGAAGACAAGCACAAGCTGCTCAGCATCTCCCGCCGCTACGGCTTCGAGATCGAGGAGCGCGAGATGCCCACCGAAGACGATGTCACCAACCGCATCGCCCAACGCATGGTGGTGGTGCTCGAAGCCCGGATGCGCGACAAGAGCAACCTCGAACGCGAGCGGCTGAAGCGCTTTATTCCCGTTGTGGAAGAACTCACCCGCGAAGAGCCTGAACTGCTGGCGATGCTCATCGACGAGATCTACCACGACCACATGCACCGCCCACCCGAGCAACCCAGCGGCGATACGACACCCGAACGCCCGGAGCGCGTGGACAAAAGCAAGCACAAAGGCGGCGGTCGGGGACGCGGCAACCGTCGGAAGGGTAAGGGTTGAGTTTGGGAGTGGGGGTGTGCCACATACACTGATCAACAGACCTGCGATAATAATCCTTTCTATGAAATCTGCTTCCGTTCTTCGCCTCTTCGGTTCCTCGTTGCTGGCGGCCCTGTTGTTGCTCAGCGCAATGCCGCTGCATGCGCAAGATTCCACCGACACCATGCCCCGGTTCCGCGTGTACACCGCCGATGGAGAGCCCGCCGCGCTGTATGACGTGGTGATGGCGATGGACAGCGCCGACGTCGTATTTATCGGGGAGCAGCACAACGATCCCGTGGCGCACGAGATGCAGCACAGCCTGCTGATGCAAGCCTTCGACATGTACGGCGAAGCGCGCCCGGTGGCACTGTCGCTGGAAATGTTCGAGACCGACGTGCAGGAGGTGCTGGATGAATACTTGGCCGACTTCATCGCCGAGCGGCACTTCCTTAACGCGGCGCGTCCGTGGAACAACTACGAAAGTGACTACCGCCCGCTCGTCGAGTTTGCGAAGGAAAAGAGCCTGTCCGTCATCGCCGCGAATGCACCGCGCCGCTACATCAACCGCGTCTCGCGGCTGGGGCCGGCATCGCTGGAGGTATTGCCTGCAACGGCCAAAGCGCACCTGCCGCCGTTGCCGTATCCCGGTGCCTCGGACGCCTACCGTGCCAAGTGGAACGAGTTGATGTTTGGGTTTGCCAACCCGCCAGAAGAAGAAGCCGAGGAAGAAGAAGCGCCCAGCCTGCCCGAAGGCCACCCACCGATCCCAGAAAATGCGCCAGAAATTGGTCCCGACCACGGCAAACGCGCAGCGGCGAATGCTGAAGCCGAGGAAGAGCCAGAAGAAGAAGCGGCGAGTCCGCACGGTGGCGGTGGTGGCATGCCTGACATGGCCAACCTGCTCCATTCGCAGACGCTGTGGGACGCCACGATGGCGCATTCCATCACCCAGCATTTGGACGCGCAGGACAACGCGCTGGTGCTACACATGGTCGGCGCGTTTCACGTCGAGAAAAGGCTAGGCACCGCCGAAGTTATTCAGCACTACCGCCCCGGCACGCGCGCCGTCGTGGTCGTGGTGCGCCCCACTGCCGACCCGACGGTGTTTGACGCCGACGCCCACACGGGCGCAGGCGACTTCGTCATCCTGAGCGACGAAAGCCTGCCCCGCTCGTTCGAGTCGTCGTTTTAGGGCTGCTGCGATGCCTAACATTTCTGATCTGCTGCTTCAGCGCTTTGGCATCGCGGTTTATTTGTACTACTTCGATGAAGGACAGCATCGTTTGCCTCATATCCATGTTCGTTATCAAGGTGAGGAAGCCGTTTTGGGTATTCCGGGCGGAGAGTTGATCGGGGGTTCACTTGCCAACTCTGCCTTGCGAAAAGTGCGCGCATGGATCGAGTTGAATGATGAGGCTCTCATGGAACGTTGGGACCTTGCTGTTCGTGGCAACACCATCACCAAAGTTGATTAAAGCAGCGAGGTTTTCCATGCATCCTAAAATCACCTCGGCCCATACCCATGATGATTACACCATCACTCTGACGTTCCAAAACAGGGAGCAACGCCGCTTCGACATGACGCCCTATCTGGATTCCGAGGTGTTTGCCCCGCTCAAGGATCTCACGCTTTTTCACCAAGTACGCGTGGTGTTTGGTTCGCTGGAATGGCCGGGTGAACGCGACTTGGCCTCAGACATGCTCTATCTTAAGTCGGAACCCCTTGAAACACCGGTTTCCTGAACCAACCGAATTTGCACCACCAAAATCCCACCGCCCATGCCACGCTTGCTCTCCATCGCCTGCCTCGCAGGCCTATTGCTTTTTTCCGCTTGTGAAACCGGCACCCCTGCCGAGGAACCCACGCCCATGATCACCGACACCGCTGCCGAAAGCAACCTGCTCGACAAATACACGTCGTTTACGCTCACCACCGACCTGAGCACGCTCACCGAGAACGAACGCGCCATGATTCCGCTGCTCATCGAGGCCGGGAAAGCGATGAACGAGATCTTCTGGATGCAGGCCTATGGCGACTCCGAAGCGCTCCTCAGCGAGATCGCCGACCCGAACCTGCGGCGCTTCGCCGAAATCAACTACGGCCCGTGGGACCGCCTCGAAGCCAACGCGCCGTTCATCGACGGTGTGGGGCCGAAACCTGCCGGGGCCAACTATTACCCGGTGGACATGACGCAGGAAGAGTTTGAAGCCGCCGTGGAAGCCAACCCCGACCTGCAAAGCCTCTACACGATGGTGCGCCGGGGCGACGACGGCGCGCTGACGGCGATTCCGTACCACGAATACTTCGCCGACCAGATGCAGCGGGCCTCAGAACTCGTGAAGCAGGCTTCTGAACTCGCCGAAGATCCCGGTCTGAAGCAATACCTCGAACTGCGTGCCGAAGCGCTGGTGACGGGCGAATACTTCGAGAGCGACATGGCGTGGATGGACATGAAAGACAACACGCTAGACGTGGTCATCGGCCCGATTGAGACGTACGAAGACCAGATCTTCGGCTACAAGGCCGCTGCCGAAGCCTACGTGCTGGTGAAAGACCGGGCCTGGAGCGACCGCCTCGCCCGCTACGCCGCGCTGTTGCCCGACCTCCAGACGGGCCTGCCCGTGGCCGACGCCTACAAGCAGGAAACACCCGGCAGCGACTCCGACCTCGGCGCGTACGACGCCATCTACTACGCAGGCGACTGCAACGCGGGCTCTAAAACCATCGCCATCAACCTGCCCAACGACGAGCGCGTGCAGCTCGAAAAAGGCACCCGCCGCCTGCAACTCAAAAACGCGATGCAGGCCAAGTTCGACAAAATCTTGATCCCCATCGCCGGCATCCTCATCGCCGAGGACCAGCGGAGCCACGTGACGTTCGACGCCTTCTTTGGCAATACGATGTTTCATGAAGTGGCGCACGGGCTCGGCATCAAAAACACGATTTCCGGCAACGGCACCGTCCGCGAAGCACTCCGCAACCACGCCTCCGCTATCGAAGAAGGCAAGGCCGATGTGCTGGGGCTCTACATGGTGACCAAGCTCATCGAGCAGGGCGAGTGGGACGCCGCGCTGATGGACCACTACACCACCTTCCTCGCCTCCATCTTCCGCTCCATCCGCTTCGGCACCTCCAGCGCCCACGGCCGCGCCAACCTGATCCGGTTCAACTTCTTCCAGGAGATGGGCGCGTTCAGCCGCGATGAAGCCACCGGCACCTACCGTATCAACCCGGACAACATCCAGCCTGCCATCGACGCGCTCTCGGAGAAAATCCTGACGCTGCAAGGCGATGGCGACTACGACGCGGTGCAGGCGTTCGTGGACCAGTACCAGCAGATGACCCCACAACTGCAGGCCGACCTCGACCGCCTTGCCAGCGCAGGCATCCCGGTCGATATCGTTTTTGAACAAGGCACAGACGTGCTGGGACTGTAAGCTCGGGCAGATATTATCAAAAAAGGGGCGTGGCTGAAATAAGGGCACGTCCCTTTTTTGTTTGCCAGCACAAACTTGTTTGAACAATTACCAGGCTCCATCGTAACGTTTTCCCGCGTTTGGCACGGCCTGCTGGTGTGCGTGTAAAGCATCCAGAATCTACATAGATGTCCACTCCGGGCGTGCCCAAACCGGCTCACTCCCCCAACATCTATCCTTCCCCTAAACATTATGGCTGATAAGAAAATGATTGCGGTCCTCGGTGCCACGGGTGCCCAGGGCGGTAGCTTGGTTCGTGCCATCCACAGCGATCCGGATAGCGAATTTACGGCCCGTGCGCTCACCCGCGATGCGAGCTCCGACAAAGCCCAGGCACTTTCTGTCCTCGGCGCGGAGGTGGTGCAAGCCGACGTAGACGACGTAGAAACCCTCAAGGCGGCGTTCGATGGGGCGTATGGCGTGTTTGCCGTCACCTTCTTCTGGGAGCATTTCTCTCCCGAAAAAGAGTTGGCGCATGTCAAAAACATCGCCGAGGCCGCGAAAGCCGCTGGTGTTCAACATGTCGTCTGGTCTACGCTCGAAGACACCCGCAAGTGGGTGCCGCTGGACGACGACCGCATGCCGACGCTGCAAGAAAAGTACAAGGTGCCGCACTTCGACGGCAAAGGCGAGGGCGACCAGTTCTTCCGCGACCTTGGCGTGCCGACCACGTTCCTGCTGACGACGTTCTACTGGGACAACATGATCTATTTCGGCATGGGTCCGCAGCCCGGCGAAGACGGATCGCTGGCGATCAACTTCCCGATGGGCGACCGGCCGCTGGCGGGCATTGCCGCCGAAGACATTGGCAAGTGTGCCTATGGCATCTTCCAGGGGGGCGATACCTACATTGGTGAAACCATCGGCATCGCAGGCGAACAGGTGACCGGCGAAGGCATGGCCGACGGGCTCAACACGGCGTTGGGCAAAACGGTGGGCTACAACGCCATTCCGTTTGATGTGTACCGCAGCTTTGGCTTCCCCGGCGCGGAAGACCTGGGCAACATGTTCCAGTTCTACCACGACTTTTCGGACTACTTCCAGAAGTCCCGCGATGTGGAACTGGCCCGCACGCTGAACCCCGAACTGCAAAGCTACAGCGACTGGTTAGAAAACAACAAAGACCGGATTCCCTTGGACTCCTAATCCCATTTGCAAACACAGGCGTGCTTGGGGCGATGACGCTATCCACGTTGCGCTTTTTTTGTCATGCCGGACGTGGGCATCTCCCAGTATGGCACCGTTGCCAGACGGAGAGGTGCCGGGTCAGGCCCGGCATGACGCTTTATGGAGTGATTGAGGCAGAAGAACACCGGAAGATATACGAAATGCCGACCCTCAATCCAGCTTTGAAAACGCGGGCAGGATGGCCTCCTGAAGCATCTCGAACGGGCGTTGCGCTTCGGGGCGGTTGTAGTTTCCTCCGGTAAACACCACCACCATGTCGTAGCTTGGCGCAATGAAAATGTATTGCCCCCCGTTTCCGTTGGCGGCAATAAAGGGCACCGGCTCGTCGTCTACCGGCACCTCGTAGCGCCACCAGAGGTAGCCATAGGGAAACCGGCCGTCTAGCAGCGTATGCGGTTGGGTAGACTGGTCGATCCACGCCGCCGAAACGACCTGTTGCCCGTCCCACTGGCCTTGCTGAAGCACCAGTTGCCCAATCTTCGCCATGTCACGTGCCCGGAGATAGAGGTGCCCCCCCGTGTCCACCTGTTCATCGTTGTCAAAGGTGGACCAGCGATACCGACGGATGCCCAGGGGCGCGAACAACGATTCGTCGGCAAACGGCTCCGTGGGTTGCTGCGTGGCTTCTTTCACCACCCGCCCCAGCGTAACCACGCCTGCGGTGCAGTACCGAGACGAAGCGTTTCCTTCCAGCGCGGGTAAATCGAGGAAGAAGCGTACCCAGTCCCGATTCAGGTACATATACTCTTCGTTTCCGGGAGAGGCCAAATCCCAATCGTTGCAGGCCAACCCCGTCTCCATCCGCAGCAAATCCTCAACGGTGATCTGCTCCCTGCGCGGGTCAGGATTGGCAAGGTTGGGATAGGCGGCCAGTAGCCGAAGCATGATCTGCTCCGACACATCCGCAATGGCCCCTTGATCAATAGCGATGCCCACCAGGAGCGACGTAATACTCTTGGTGGCGGAGCGCAAATCGTGCAAGGTGCCGCTGCCTTGTCCGTTCCAATACTGTTCCACCACCAATTTCCCATGCCGCACGATGAGCATGCTATGCATGCCGTGGGCGGCCTCGGGTGGGAGCTGGGCCATCGCACTATCGAACCGCGCCGCGTCCAGTCCCACTTCCTCGGGCGAGGCCAACAGCCACTCATTTGGATCATCTTCCGGTGGCAACACCTCGTCCGATGCCATGGGTTGCGAATCACACCGCGCCAGAAGGCACACAGCGAGGGTCGCAAGAAGAAGATGAAAGCACGTCCTCATGAGACAGATGCGTTGAATGAGCGCTCCTGCCACATCTTAACAAACGAGATCAAGGGGAGCAATGTGGCGCTTGTCACAAATTTCTCTCCCTGCAAGGCTTCAGCAATTGACGCACGACAATAAAACATTCGGAAAGCAAGGCGAAGAGTCATTGTCATCTCGACGACTAAAAGGAGGAGAGATCTCCCACGCTGAGGGTTTGCATGACGCTTGATTGAGATCGCTGTGC
>JAUIDY010000012.1 GCA_030428385.1 Rhodothermia bacterium
TCGTGATTATGACGCCGCCATCGGCCATGTAGAAGTGGTGCCGCAGGATTTCGGTCGGGTGATCCTGAACCTCGTGGGCAATGCCTTCGACAACGGCCCAGGGATGAGCGATGAAGTGAAAGCAAAAGTCTTCGAGCCGTTTTTTACGACGAAGCCAACGGGCACGGGCACTGGGTTGGGGTTGAGCCTGAGCTATGACATCATCACGCAGGGGCATAGAGGCACCCTCGCCGTCAAGAGCGAAGCCGGCGAAGGGCAGCGTTTGTGATTACGTTGCCTGCGATAGCTGCCGCACCGGCTGCGTAGCGGCTGCAGAAAGGATCAGGGCTGCGTGGCTTCCTCCCCATGCGGCTGATGATAGCGAAGCCCCCATTGTTGCATTGCCGTCAGCACGGGAATCAGGGTGCGGCCTTCGTTCGTCAGGGAATACTCGGTTTTGGGCGGCACCACGGGGTACACCTCCCGGTGGATCAGTCCGTCGGCCTCCAACTCGCGCAACTGCTGCGAGAGCATCTTGTGGGTCACCTTGGGCAAGGCACGCCGAAGCTCGCTGTAGCGCAGGGTGGCAGTGCGAAGGTGCCACAGAATGAGGATTTTCCACTTCCCTTGCAGCGTGCCGAGCGTCAACTCGACGGGGCAGGGGTAGGTGCGTTCTTGAAAAACAAAACGTCCAGGCATCGAATACGGCGTTTTTGGCCAATTCTTTCAAAAAAGGTAGTACCCTACTTTTGGGTGCGTTCTTGAAAAAAGGAGAGTACATAGAGAACTTCGGGCACGGTTATCACGAAAGCAAGCCTTTTTTATCATGAGTGCCTCCTTAAACGTTATCGATCCCGAACACCCGAAACGCATCCTGATGGTGGTTGCCAATGCCGCCACCTCGCCGGTCACGGGGTGGCCCGTGGGGTTCTGGTGGGCCGAACTCACCCACCCGTACTGGGTTTTCCACGAACATGGCTACGCGGTGGACATTGTCAGTCCCGACGGCGGCCCGCTCGTGGCCGATGCCTGGAGCGACCCGCGCGATGCCAGCGGATATTCCGCACACGACCTGCTCTCCCTCGGGTTTATCTCGTCGCCGTCTCATCATGCGCTGGTGGAGGATACGCCTGCGCTCAGCGCGGTTGAGGTGACGGCCTACGACGCGGTATTTCTGGTGGGCGGGCAATCGCCCATGGTCACGTTCCGCAACAACGAGGCGGTGCATCAACTGGTGACGGAGGCGTATGAAGCAGGCAAGGTGGTGGCCATTGTGTGCCATGCCACCTGCGTGCTGCTGGAGGCGCGGCATACCGACGGCACGTTGCTGGTAGAAGGCAAAACATGGACGGGATTTGCCGACAGCGAGGAGCAGTTTGCCGACGCCTTCGTGGGGCAACGCATCCAGCCGTTCTGGATTGAGGAAGAGGCCAAAAAGATGACGGGGACTAACTTCATCGTGCAGGGCCGATTTAAGGCCCATGCCGTTCGCGATGGCCGCCTTATTACGGGACAGCAGCAGTATTCGGGAGCGGCGGCAGCGCAGCAGGTCGTCGCAGCGCTGGGTGTGTAAGCCCTCCGTGTATCTTCATCCAAAACAGCAAGGCATCAACACACAACCAACAGCTATGGATATCGCAATTATTGGAACGGGACGGGTCGGTCGGGTGCTGGGAGAGCGCTGGGCGGCGTTGGGACACCGCGTTTGTTTTGGCACTCGCACGCCCGAAGCTGCTGCTGACTGGGTGCAGGAGGCCGGAGCCACGGTAACACAACCCGCTGCCGCTGCGGCTGCGGCCGACGTGGTTGTCCTAGCAGTGCCCGGGACCGCTGCCGAGGCGGTCGTCGAGACGCTGGGGGATTTGAGCGGGAAGGTGCTGGTCGATTGTACAAACCCGTTGCGCTCTGACCGCACCCCGCTGCCCGAACAGTCCGCCGCCGAGCGTATCGCCGCGCGGGTGCCCGGTGCCCATGTAGTCAAGGCGTTTAACACCACCGGCTCCCAGAACATGGCAAACCCCGTGTATCCAGACGGGCGGCTGGTGATGCCCATCTGCGGCGATGCAGCCGACGCCAAAGCGACGGTGGCGGCGCTGGCGGAGGCACTCGGCTTTGTGGTGATGGACAACGGTCCGCTGCGGCAGGCCCGCGCCCTCGAAGCGATGGCGTTTGTCTGGATCAACCAGGCGTACGGGCAAGGATGGGGAGCCGACTTTGGCTTTTCCCTGCTGCGTCGGTAAGAAGCGCCGTGTGGGTGTTATCTCGTCAGCAACGTCCGCACATGATCGGAGGTGCGCAGGCTCAGGGCCACCAGCGTGAGGGTGGGGTTCGGCGCGCCGCTGGTGGCGAAACAGCCCGAACCCGCCACAAACAGATTCGCCAGCCCATGCACCTTGCAGTTGGCATCCACCACGCCCTGCGCCGGGTCGCTGCTCATGCGTGTGGTGCCCATGTGGTGCCAGCCCGCGTTCGTGTGCTCGGGGAACGTGAGGTCGGTTTCATCCTGTAGCCATTCGTGCAGCCGGATGCGGCCCACATCGGCAAGGCCCACCTGCTGGCCCAGCACCGTGTAGAGCGTGCGGATGCTGCGCTTGTCCAGCGGCGTCAGTTCCCAGTGCAGGCGTGCACGCGGCACCCCCAGGGCGTCTTTCTCCGTGTCCAGCGTCACCCGCGAGTTGGGGTTGGGTGCCTGCTCGATGCGGGTGTCAAGTTGAAAGGCGTGTTCCACACGTTCGTCCTCGTTCAAGGCCCCTTTCTCGATGGCTTCTCCGAAGTTTTGGCGCATGAGGGCACCGCTTTCACGGGCATCCTCGTTCTGCCACATGTCGATGCGGGGTTGCCGGTGGCGGCCTTCCTTGAGTGGAATCAGCGAGGCAGTGCCGTTGAGGATCTGATATTCACGCTGCACCTGGGCGGTAAGGGCCAACTCGGCACGGGCAACCGTCTCGCCATAGGCCCACGCGTAAAGCTGCATGGGGCGCGGCTGCGTCAGCCATAGCTCGGCGGACGTAACCTCCAGATGCTCCATAAAATAGCGTCCGACCTGATCATGGTCGTTGCCCAGCCCCTGTGGGGCCTGCCGGTTCGAGGCCAGCAGCAGCCGGGCATTTTGGATCGCGCCACCGGCGAGGATAAAGTAGCGGGCCTCCACCGTGTGCGTCTTCCCGGCATGGTTCTTCACGGTCACCGACGTGATGGCATCCACGGCTTCGTTGGCGGTGAGGTCAACGACGTTGGCGTAGGTGTAGAGGTGGATGTTGCGGGCACGGGTGATGGTGTCGCGGAAGCGGGGGTTAAAACGGCTCGGTGGGCTGAACTGCCACATCTTGTTCCACACCACGGCCTCGTCCAGTGGCAGCGGGTGGAGGTCGGGAAGCTGGGTGGTCCAGTAGGCGAGGTCGTACGGATGATCGCCGAGTTCGAGCTTGCCCTGCGCACGCTGGTAAAACGGCAGAAGGTCGTCCAGCGTGAGGGGCCATCCGCTGTGCGGCACCCAGTCGCGCACCTCAAAGTCAAGCGGGTCAAACGGGGCACACATGCCCGCCCAATGCCCCGTCGTTCCGCCGAAATAGTGGAGCCGACACGCCTGCAGCGGATAATACCGCTGTCCGGTCGTTTCGCCGTCGTACAGCTTTTGCATCGCCGCGTCGAATTCAAAGCCGCCGCCTTCGAGCAGCACGACATCAAACGGCGTGTCGATCCAGTCGAGCGCCATGCTGATCCCGGCGGCTCCCGCCCCGATGATGCACACGTCGCCCCGGATGGTGGTGTGGTCGTCGAGTTCGCGGGCGTCGATGTGCATGGCGCGGGCTCAGGCGATGAGCGAAAACAGGGCGCACTGCCGCGCCTCGGTGACGGAAAGCACCCAGCCACCGAGCATCACCGTGTGTTCGGCTTCATAGTCGCGGTGAATCTTGTGGAGCAAGAACGTGGCCAGTTGCCCCGGGTCGTCCTTGGTGGGGGGCTGCCCATCTGCATCCCTCAACAAGTGCTCGGCGAGGCGATCTATCGTGGCTTCGTCGGGGTGATGGGCACGGTACTGCTCGCCCAGGTGCCGCAGGCCGTCGTCGTCAAGAATGGCTGAAAGAGACAGCGGTTGCGCCAGCGGGGCGGGGACGGTTGGTTCGGGGAGACAGGCCCCAAACGGAAGCAACACGCCGGTGGTGGCAACGAGTTGGAAGAAGGTGCGACGCTGCATAGGCACGGGGGAGGGAAACAAAGTCTCAACATACGTCATCATGCCAGCAAAAGGAACTCGTTCCGTGACATCATGCCAGCAAGGAGTTGCAGTCGCCGGGCCATGGCGCTACTTTAGGTCGTTCCTGCTGCCTTCCATTTGCGTCGCCGCTTATGCATTCCTTTCAACTCGCCCTTCGGTTGCGGCAGCACGAGGTACGTCAGCGGACGGCTCGGTGGGCGGGCGCACGGCGTTTCCTGGAGGTGGGCGATGCGTTGGTCGCCATCGATGCGGAGGCGACGGGGGCCGATCTTTTAAGTAACCCCAACCAGGTAGCCTTTCTAGGGTGTACCCAGCGCGTCGGACCTGCGTCACTCGATCTGGTGGTGCGCACGTTTCGGCGGGCACAGGTGCCCCGTTTCTTTTTCTGGCTCTATCCCTGTCCCCAGTTTCGGGAGTTGCGCCGCTGGTTGGCGGAGCGCGGGTTCATTCGGGTGGGGGACGGACAGCACCCGCTGCTGGCACGCCGCACCCTCGTTGATGCGCTGCCTGTTGCCGCCTTCGAGGTGCGCCAGGTGGGGCCGTGGGAGGCGGCTGCCCAGCAGGACCAACTGGGGGCGATGTATGCGGATGATGTCGCCGTGGCCCGGTTCCGTGACACGGTCGGGCAGCCCGACTTTCACCACTTCATGGCATTCGACGGCGATGAGGCCGTGGGGGCGGCGGTGTTGTGGGTGGGGGAAGACCTGGGCTATCTGACCAGCGCGGTCACATTGCCCGACTATCAGAAGCGGGGTGCCCACAGCGCATTGATCCGGGCGCGGGTGAACAAGGCGGCCTGGCTGCGCTGTTCCTGGGCCGCCGCGGCTCCGCCCGTGAACGCGCAGGGCAACCTTGAGCGGCAGGGCTTTTCAGTGCTGTTCGACCGGGAGCTATACATGTGGACCGAAGAAGCTTCCTAGCGGAGAAGCATGGCAGCATGCGCCGCTGCGAAAGAAATCCAGAATCGTTTAGCCGACGGAGCCCTTTTTGTGAGCCGATCCTTTCGAAAGGTCGTGATGAAGGAAAAGGGCCACGCGCCCATTTTTATCACGACCTTGTCCATTTCTCTCAACCCTTCTCATTCATGGAGCACATCATGAGACCCATTGCGTACCTGTTTGCCTTGTTACTTCTTGGCCTCGTTCACCAGCAAGCCTATGCCCAGGAGGAGCCGACCTTAACCGCTACTCCCGAGGGAAACGTGGGCATTGGCACCACCACCCCCGAGCAGCGGCTGGATGTTCATGCCGGTTCGGTGCGGATCACCAACGAAGGGCAGACCAATGCGGTGGTGAATCGCCCGTTTATCTTCCTCAATCAGGTGCGCGATGAAAACATAGAGGACTTTGCCGGAGGACTCATCTGGCAAAAAAACGGCACGCCGCGCTTTGAGATGTTCTACAACAACGCGGGCAATGAACTCGTGTTTTGGAATCCCGACTTTGGGTCTATGGCTGCTATCCAGCGGGACGGGGGACGCACCTTGCGGTTGGGCGAAACGGTCTTTCCCAATGACAACTACATCTGGCTGGCTACGGGCGGCGGCAACGCCTACCGCAGTGGGTTGCAGATGAAGGTGTTTGGCGAGGAGTACGGGTTTACCATCGAGCACGACGACCGTGCCGAAACGCTTGGCTTAAACATTCTCCGGCACGACAACAATGTGGAAGGCGAAACCGCCTTGTTTATTCACCGGAATACGGGCGCTGTGGGGATCGGAACCACCTTTCCGGAAGCGCCGATGCACATCATCAGCAACGGGAGTCCATTTCCTGCTGAAAATGGCCTCTACGTGTATAACCCCGTTAACGAACCCGGTCAGCACGCCATCGGAAGTTTGCGCGTGGCGGGCGATGGTGGCGGCGACCCGTTCCTCTCGCTGGACATTAATGGCGAGGCCGGTTGGTCGGTGGGGATGGACAACGACGACGAAAATAAATTCAAGGTTGCTCAGTCATGGGACAATCTAGATGCGGGTACGCGGCTGACGATCGACCTTGATGGCAATGTCGGACTTGGAACTACCCAACCCGGTCATCCGCTGGAAATGGCCAGCGGAGCCCACGTGACGGAAGGCGGCGTGTGGACCGACGCCAGCTCGCGCCAACTCAAGGAAAACATCGAGGACTTGACGGCAGAAGAAGCGCTAGCGGCCCTGCTGGCGCTGAACCCGGTACGCTACAACTACCGCGCGGAACAGGATGAAGAATACCTCGGGTTTATCGCCGAAGACGTGCCCGACCTCGTGGCCATGAACGAACGCCGCTCGCTGAGCCCGATGGACATCGTGGCGGTGCTGACGAAGGTGGTGCAGCAGCAGCAGCAAGAGATCGAAGCGCTGAAGGCGCAGCTTCAGACGGGGCAATAATGCCCCGGCGCTGTTTTTTCGCGAGCACGTCATCAGAAAGAGAGAAAATATGTCAACAACGATATCTAAACGAAGAGGTAGGCGGAGGCGCGGTCATGTAAGAAGCGTGGGCGTCGTGCTGCTCGTGTTGGGGTTGCTGCCGTCTCTGGCGCAGGCCCAGCAAGTCGATATTCAGGGCGTAGCGATCAGCCGGGCCGAGGCGTATGTAGGCGAAACCGTCATTGCCGGTCCCGATGTCACGGTTACGTCGACTGGCCACCTCACCATCAACGCCGTCACCTTCCAGGTACGTCCTGCCTTTGTGGTGGAGCGAGGCGGAGCGCTCACGGTGTATACGGGAGATTCGCCGGTAGACATCGAAACCGACGAAGCTGTCATTCCCACCGGCTTTGCGCTGGAGCAAAACTTCCCAAACCCATTCCGGGAGGAGACGGAAATCGGGTTTGCCCTCACTGCAGGCAGCGCCGTGACTATTCAGGTGTACAACACCCTCGGGCAGCGCGTGCAGACGCTCGTTGATACCGCGTTGCCACCGGGTTTCCACCGCGTCCGGTGGGATGGCCGCGCACGCGATGGACGGGCGGTGCCCAGCGGCCTGTATTTCTACCAGATCCAAGCAGGCCCGCATCGGGAAGTCCGCTCGATGAGTCTGGTGCGATAGGAACGGGCGTCGCGCCCTTTTTAACCTCGGTGGTGCGTTTGGTGCTGCCGAGGTTTTTTATGGCTGCTGGTTGGAGGATACGCATCATCTTGTGTGTGCATCGTTAGCGAACAACCCCTACTTTGGCGTGCTTGCATGGCGGAAGCGCATTGGTTTCCTCCTGTGACTTCTCCTCACCCCAATTTCCCCCGTCATGAGCGACGACGCCCACCGCAACCCCTATCAGCTTACCACCGAAACGATTCTGCCGCCGCCTGCCGGATGGGGCGAGCGGATGAAATTTCTCGGCCCCGGCTTGATTCTTTCTGCCTCCATCGTGGGCTCCGGTGAACTAATCGCAACGACGCGCCTGGGGGCGGAAGTGGGCTTTACAACCCTCTGGATCATTCTGATTAGCTGCTTGGCCAAGGTGGCGGTGCAGCTTGAGTTCGGCAAACGCGCCATCTATTCGGGCGAGTCGACGATGGCGTCGCTAAATACGCTGCCGGGGCCGCGCCTGGGCAAGGCCAACTGGTCCATCTGGGCGTGGCTGGCGCTGATGAGCGTGAAGCCGCTCCAGGTGGGTGGCATCGTCGGCGGCACGGCGCTGGTGCTGGCCATTGCCTTTCCGCAGATCCCCGTTGCTGTCTGGTGTTACATCATCGCTGTCGTCGTCTCGCTGATTATCTACAAAGGCAGCTACGACCCCATCGAAAAAATCTCCATCGTGCTGATCGCGCTGTTTACGCTGTTGACGCTGGTGTCGGTGGCGGCGCTTCAGTTTACC
Source organism: Rhodothermia bacterium (assembly GCA_030428385.1). GTDB lineage: Bacteria > Bacteroidota > Rhodothermia > Rhodothermales > JAAAOL01 > JAUIDY01. The sequence goes on from JAUIDY010000012.1 coordinate 7,994, forward strand.
GACCTCGCCATCACCTTCGATGACTTGTTGAGCGGCCTCAGTTTCCAGCTTCCGGCAGCGTCGGTGGTGGTGGCGCTGGGGGCGTTTGGGCTGACGGGCATCGGCGGCGACGAGATTATGGCGTACAATTACTGGCTCATCGAAAAGGGGTATGCCTCGTACACCGGCCCGCGCGACGACAGCCCCGCCTGGACCGAACGCGCCCGTGGCTGGATCCGGGTGATGTACATCGATGCGCTGCTGTCGATGGTGATTTACACACTCATGACGGCGGCGTTTTACCTGCTCGGCGCGGCGATCCTGAACCGGCAGGGCTTACTCCCCGAAGGCATGGCGCTCGTCGAGACGTTGTCGGAGATGTACACGCAGAGCCTCGGGCCGTGGGCTGGGACGGTGTTCCTCGTCGGAGCGTTTGTGGTGCTGTTTTCCACGCTGTTCGGCGCGCTGGCGATCTGGACACGCCTCTTCGCCGACGCCTTCGGCCAGATCGGGTGGCTCGACTTTACGAACACGAAGGAGCGCCACCGGGCCATTGCCATCCTCGCGTGGGTCATCCCGCTGACGTGGGCCACCTCGTTTCTGGTGATGCAGGCTCCCGTTTTTATGATCATCATCGGCGGCGTGGCCACGACGGTGATCTTGCTGCTCGTCGTTTTTGCCGCGCTATACTTTCGCTACCGCACCTTGCCGCCTGAGTTGCATCCGGGGCTGCTGTACGACACCGGCTTCTGGATCAGCGTCCTCGCCATCGCGATGGTGGCGCTGTATGGCGCGTATCGGCTGGTGGAGTAATGCGGTCAGGAGCGCTACGGCGTCATTGGCTACGCGGTCATTTCGCCCCTGCGGGGCCGTCATTTATTGCGCACGTTTGATGGCGGGCAATGACGTGGACGACGTCCGCAAATGACGCAGGCGCAGCCTGCTATGACGCACCGGCACGGTGCAAATGACGTGGGCGTAGCCCACAAGTGACGCCCGAAGGGCTTGTGACACAGGCCCTACCTGTAAATGACCACTCCCCCTGTCCCTTGGTGGATTCATGCGCCGTCACACGATATATTGACGTTGCTTTGTGAAAACACCTTGAATGCCCTCAACGCCCCGCCACGCGTTGCCTGTGCTTGACCCACTCACCAACGTTGTACCTGTTATGAAACGCACCACTGCCCCTGTTTCCCGGCGGGACTTTCTGAAACTTACCGGCGGCACGCTCGCTGTCGCGGGACTGTCTGGGTTTCGTATGCCCCCGCTCGACTCAAAAATTCCCATTGGCACGCAGATGTGGGTGGTGCGCCAGGAGGCCGCCGAAGATCTGGCGGGTACGCTCAAAGCCCTTGCTGATCTTGGCTACCAGGGCGTTGAGTTTGCCGACGACTACTTCGGGCACGAGATCAAAGACATCCGTATGATGCTAGATGACAACGGCCTGGAAGTGATGGGCAACCACATCTTCCTGCAGAGCATGCAAGGCGAGGAGTTGTCCAAGACCCTGGAAGTGAACGAGGCGCTGGGGGCCAAGAATCTGATCGTCCGCTGGCTGCGCCCCGAGCAGTATGCGAACAAAGACGCCCTGCTGACGCTCTCTGAGGAGATGAATGCAGTCGCTGCCCAGCTACGTCCGCACGGCATGCGCGTGGGGTATCACAACCACGCCGAGATCTTCGCTGTGCATGACGGCGAGATGGCCTGGAACATCCTCGCCGACAACACAGACGACGATGTGATTATGCAACTCGACACCGGCAACGCGATGCACGCGCCGGAGCCGCCCGATGTGGTGGAACTGATGCGCCGCAACGCAGGCCGCACCCTCACCGTTCACATCAAGCCGTTCTCCGCAGAAACGCCCGCCGCGTACATCGGCCAGGACGACATTGACTGGAAGTCGTTTATTCAGCTTGCCGAAACCGTGGGCGGCACCGAGTGCTACATCATCGAATACGAAATCCCCGGCACGCCGCCTCTCAAAGCGCTGGAGGCCAACATCGCGCTGTTTAAGGAGCAGGTGAAGGCGGCATAGCGGGTCACGTGCCCTTCGGGCGTCATGGATGGCCACTAGCGTGCTTCGCCCGCGTCATTTGGTTAAACTACCTTGCAATGATAACGTGTGATCTCGACAACTGAAAAGGAGGAGACACGAGGGCGAAGCCCGACTGACGCAAGTAAATCTTCCACCTTCAGGGTGAGCGAAACGATAACGTGGGAGATCTCTCACATACGTTCGAGATGACAAGAGTGGACGTTTTGCTGAGTTTCCCAACAATCAATGACCCCATGACCGCCCCGCAGGGGCGTAATGACGCCCGAAGGGCTCATGACACAAAGGACGCATCTTTCCTGATGCCGATAACCGAAAGCTGACAGCTAAAAGCCCAATCCTATGCAAATCATCTCGCCAAAAATCTACGACGTTGCCATTGTCGGATCCGGTGCGGGCGGGGGCATGACGGCCCATGTGCTCACGCAGGCCGGCGCCGATGTGGTGATGCTGGAAGCGGGGCAACTGTGGGACGCCAACGAAGACGGTGACATGTTTGCCTGGAGCTACGACTCGCCCCGGCGCGGGGCTTCATCCAGAGAAAAGCCGTTTGGCGAGTTCGACGGCTGCATTGGCGGGTGGGACATCGACGGCGAGCCGTACACGCGGGCAGCGGGCACCGAGTGGGACTGGTTCCGCGCCCGAATGCTGGGCGGACGTACCAACCACTGGGGCCGCATCTCGCTGCGCTTCGGGCCGGACGACTTCCGGGGCCGCAGCCTCGACGGGCTGGGCGACGACTGGCCGATCACGTACGACGACCTCGCGCCGTATTACGACCGCCTCGATGATCTCGTCGGCATCTTCGGAAACCGCGACGGCTTTCACAACGAGCCCGACGGCAATTTCCTCCCACCGCCCAAGCCGCGTGTGCACGAACTGCTGGTGATGCAAGGCGCGAAGAAAATCGGCATCCCCGTACTGGCGAACCGCCTGTCGATCCTGACGAGGGCGCACAACGGTCGCCCGGCCTGTCACTACTGCTCGCAGTGCGGACGTGGCTGCTCCACCAACTCGAATTTCTCCTCGCCGTCGGTATTTATTAATCCGGCGCAACTCACCGGCAACCTCGAAGTCATTCCGCACGCAATGGTGCGCGAGGTGACCACCGACACCGAAGGCAAAGCAACCGGCGTTTCTTACGTCAACACGCAGGACTTGCAGGAGTATCAGGTGCGGGCGCGGGTGGTGGTGCTGGCCGCAAGCGCGTGCTCCACAGCCCGCATCATGCTCAACTCGAAGTCGCCGCGCCACCCGAACGGGCTAGGCAACTCCAGCGATGTCATCGGGCGCTACCTGATGGACACGACGGGCGCGAGCATCGTAGGCTTTTTCCCGCAGCTTATGAACCGCCCGGCATACAACGAAGACGGCGTCGGCGGGGCGCATGTTTACATCCCGTGGTTTGGCTACAACGAGCGCCGCGACTTCGCACGGGGCTACCACTTCGAGGTGTGGGGCGGGCGCGGCCAGCCGAGCTACGGCTTCGGCGGCGGCATCCACAACCTGAACGGGCTCTTTTCGGAGACCAACACGACGGCCCGTGAGCGCGGCGGCGGTGGCTACGGCCTTGCGCTGAAAGAAGACTACCGGCAGTTCTTCGGTGCGATCGGCGGCTTCTCCATCCGGGGAGAAATGGTGGCACGGCGCGAAAACCACTGCGACATCGACCCGACGGTGGTGGACAAATACGGCATTCCGGTGCTGCGCTTTAACGTGCGCTGGAGCGATCAGGAATACAACCAGGTGCAGCACGGGCAGCTCAAGGCCCGCGAACTCATCGAGGCGATGGGCGGCGAGGTGCTCTCACGGATGCCGACCCGCGAAGAAGGGTATGGCATCAACAAGCCGGGGCGGATCATCCACGAAGTAGGCACCGTCCGCATGGGCGACGACCCGCGCACCTCGGCGCTTAATAGCCATTGCCAGTCGCACGACGTGCCGAACGTCTTTGTGGCCGACGCCGCGCCGTTTGTCTCGCAGGCACACAAAAACACCACCTGGACGCTGATGGCCCTGGCTTGGCGCACCGCCGATCATATCGTCGAATTACGCAACCAGGGACAAGTCTAACGCTGAACACATCGATATTATGGATCGCCGAACCTCGTTGAAACTGTTGGCCTTGGCCCCGCTGCCCGTGGTGGCCGGATGTGAATGGTCGTCCTCGGATGTGCAACACGCGCATGAAAGCACCACCGCCGCCCAGGCCGCAGGCGATGGCACGCTGCAATTCTTCACGGAGCACGAGTTCGAGACCGTCAAGGTGCTGGCCGATCTGGTAATTCCCGCCGACGACCGTTCGGGCAGCGCGTCGGAACTGGGCGTGCCGCAGTTTATGGACTTCTTCGTCTCCGAGCAGCCGACGATGCAAACCCCGATGCGGGGCGGGCTGGCATGGCTGGACATGCACAGCCGACGCCGCTTCGGTCATCCGTTTCTGGAAGCGACCAACGACGAACGCATCCGCATCCTCGACGAAATCGCCTACCCCAACGACGCCGCCCCCGAGGTGCAGCATGGCGTGGTATTCTTCACCCGCTTCCGCGACCTCACAGCCTCCGGTTTCTGGACGACAAAGGCCGGGATGGACGACCTGCAATACCTGGGCAACACCTTTGTGCAAACGTGGGAGGGTGCACCGCCGTCCGAGATGGAGCGCCTCGGCCTCACCTTCGATGATTGGGAAACGATATAGTACGCCATGAAAGCGGACACGATTTGGATCATCATAACCGTGGTGTTGCTGGTGGCGCACATCGGGCTGCTGGTGTGGCGCAAAGGATTCGACCGTTCCTTCGACCCGCTGGTGGTGCTCAACCTGATCATTGCCGTGAGCGTGTGCGGGTATTGGGTGCGGCGATCTATACTTATTGACAACGTGTTTATGGACTGGGTGGATTATGTCTGGATCGGTTTTGAAGTGGTGACGCTGGTTGCCGGGCTTGTTTATTTCTTGCAGAAGCCCACCATGCAACTGCTGAACGGGATTATTTTCACCGTGCATTTTATCGGCACGCTGCTCTCGCTGGCGCTGTTCCTGCTGGTCGATATTAACCGGTTGACCTGAGCAGCGCGTATCGTTTTGTGGCTTGGGGAATGCCGTCCGCCACTCGTATCTTGTGCATTCCCCTTATCAGGTTGACTGTAAACACGATATGGACCACCGGTTCACCGAAGAAGACGCCCAGCGTATTTTTGCCCTCGCCGCCGAGCGGCAGAAGGTGGTAGAGACCACCCGCGCCAAAAGCCTCACCCTGACCGAGCTTGAAGAAGCCGGACTGGCGGCTGGGATCGACCCTGCCTACATCCGGGCTGCCGCTGCCGACTTGCTGCGCCCGGAGCGGGTGCCGGTCAAACGTACCTTTGCGGGCATTCCGGTGGAGGTCCGAAGCACGCGGCTGTACGATACGCCGTTCGATGAGGACCAATGGACGGCGCTGGTGTTGGAACTGCGCGAATTGTTTGGGGTGGAGGGTTTTGTGTCGTCGTTGGGCAAGATGCGGCAGTGGCAAAGCATCGCCAATGAGCAGCAAATGCCCATCCGCGTGCGCGTGGAAGAAGAAGCCGACGGCGCACGCGTGACGGTGGAGCGTAAGTCGTGGGGGGCGGTGCTGGGGCCCGGGCTTGGGATCGGCTCCTTTTTTGTTGCCTGGACCGCCGTGCTCGTGTCGGCAGCAGTGTCGGGCAATGCCACGGGCACCTGGTTAGGCATCATTCTGATCCTGGCGTCGCTGCTTTTTGGTCTGGGGATCTATCTGGCCATACGCAAGCAGGGTGACAAGATGATGGATAAGTACAACCGCGTGTTTGCGTTTTTAGACCAACAAGGACACACGTTGGCCCATCCGCCAGAGCTTCTGTCAGCGGCATCGCCCTCGCCGCTGCTGGATGGTGTAGGCGATGAAGCAGAGGCGCACGCTGACGAGGTCAAGGCAACACGTCCGCAGGTCCGCGATTAACGCTTCTCCGTTTATGATAGCCGGAAGGTGGAACCGTGGGGGCGGGTGAACCTGCACCGCATAGTGGTCTCCTTAACCAAAAAGCTGCGCCACGCCCGACATGTTGTCTGCTCCCCATCCAGCGGCGAGTGCATCGGCAAAAACCGCCTGCACAGCCTGAATCGTCGGCGTCTTCGCGTGGTTTGTTGCGGCGGTGGTGGTGGCATACCGCAGGTCTTTTTCAATCAAGGCAATGGGGAATAACGGGGCGAAATTCCGGGCCACCATCTGCCCGATGACGCCTTTCATCGCCGGGCTGGTAAGCGCGAGGCCGGAGAGGATTTCGGCGGCGTGGTCATAGGCAAGCCCACTTCTCTGCGCGAAACCCAGCAGTTCGCCGAGTGCCGCCACCTGAATGCCGAGAAACGCATTAACGACGAGCTTCATCGTCGCGCCTGCCCCCACCGGACCAAGGTGATGCACAGCCTGGCTCATCGGGGCAAGAACCGGTTTTACTTCTTCAACAAGGGCATCCGGGCCGCCCACCAGATAAATCAAGTTGCCTGCTTCGGCTTGCGGGCGCGAGCCGAGAACGGGCGCGTCGAGCAAGGTGGCTCCGTGGGCTTCGACGTGGGCGGCAAGCGACCGCACCCACGTCGGGGTCAGGGTGCTGGATTCGAGGGCAATCGCACCGGGCCGCAGGCCATGTAGCGCACCCGTCGTGTCATCCAGCCATAGGCTGCGCGAGGCGTCGTCGTCGGTGACGATGCTGATGACGATGTCGGCCTGTTCGGCGGCGGCTCTGGGCGTGTCGGCGCGGGTAGCGCCTAGTGCTTCAAGCGGCGCAGCACGTTCGGGAGTGCGGTTGTAGACGACGACGGGAAAATCGGCACGGAGCAGGTGGGCGGCCATGCGCGCGCCCATCGCGCCGAGGCCGAGGAAAGCAATGGTTGGCATAAGTAACGGGGTTGTTGGAAAGAATCGTGGCTTCCAACATACCCCGCCGCTTGTTCGTGCGCCTTATCAATTGTTAAGAACCGCCTCGCGTGCCAATGTGCCACGTATCCGCGAAAGCGACACCTCCGTGATGCCCAGGTACGACGCGATGTGGTATTGCGGAATGCGGGCGGCGAGGTCGGCGTGGTGGCACAGGAACTGCTGGTAGCGCTCGGTGGCGTTGTGCTGGAGCAGGCTGCGGGTGCGGACCTCTTTGTGCATCAGCAGCGATTCGGCCAGTTTGCGCCCCAGCCGGTCGAACACGGGATGTACGTCGAACAAGGCCGTAAACGCGTCAAACGGGGCGGCTAGGAGGGTCGTGGGTTCCAGCGCCTGAATCCCATAGGTCACGGGCAGATCCAGCGCGGCCGCGGCCAGTGGCCCGGCGAAGGCGTTCTCGGCGATAAAGGTTTTGTTGGATTCGGTGCCGTCCTCGCTGAGGTAATAAAAACGCAGCAATCCGGTGCACACGAACAATACCTCATGCACCTTACTGCCGGGCAGCAGCAGGTGCGCCTGCGCCTCGACCGTGCGGGGCTGAAAAATGGCTGCCAACTGTTGCCATTCGCGTTCGCTCAAATCGACCCACCCCTGCAAGAACAGCCGCAGTTGGCTCATGCTTTTTGTCATACTGTTTCTATCACGCTTTCAGGATCATTGCCCTTCCACGCTGCTTGTTCAAGGGCATGTTTGATGAACTGTCTGTCCCACAATAATAGATTACGCATAAAAGCAGGTATAATAAAAGCCAATAGGTTCTGGCTTGCCGCTGCTACGGCCATCACGTTCCTTGGGAGGCCGTTTTACCAACATAGAACAATGCCCATGAACCGAGACATTGAGCAGTTCCTTGCGGAGGTAGAAGCATCGTATGACCGCCGCGATGCCCATGCCCTTGCGGCCTTGCATCACTCAAACGCCAGGTATACCACCTTGGCCGGCGGTGAAGCGGTTGGTCGCGAGGCGCTTGAGGCGTACTTCCCGATCATTTTCGAAGCATCGCCTGATGACATCGAATCAGAAACGATTTTCCGACAGATCGAGGAGATCACCCCTGAACTAGCTGTCATCGACACCCGGATCCAGCACTACCGAACGCAGGATAACACACGCGAACCGGTGTCCATCGAAGGGTTCACCACAGTAGCAACGAAAGAGGACGGACGGTGGGTTATTGCGGCCGTTCGGGGTGCCCTGGTTCCGAAGGAAAGCCCGGTTTAGTTCGCGGCCTATGTTGAGAAGTTGAGCACGGATGCGCCCGCTCCCGTCATCGCGAGGAGCCGAAGGCGACGTGGCGATCTCACCCCGTCTTTGATGCAATTTTCTGTCGGGGTGAGATCGCCGCAGCTCCTTCGGAGCTTCGTGATGACCATAAAAAGGGCAGGATGCGTACGTCTTGAGGCGCTTAATCCAGCGCAGCGCGGGACTCGGCGCGGGCCTGGGCGAAGGCTTCGCCTTCGTTCCACGAGAGGTCGAGGGTGGAATAGGCCAACTGGTAGCCCATGCGGGCCGCCACGCGGGTTTGCTGCACGAGGCCGGTGAGCGGCCACGCCGGGTCGTACTCGTCAGCGGGTTGGTGGTAGCGCTGCGCCCGGTATTCCCCCTTGACTTGTCCGGCATATTCTTCGGGTTGCCCGATGTATGCCGTGCCGGTGTTGACAAACACCGCAGGCACGCCCGCCCGCGCAAAGGCCAACTGGTCGCTGCGGAAGAACAGCCCCTGGTTCGGCTGCGGATCGGGCGTGACGGTCATGCCTTCCTCGGCAGCGGTGGCGCGCAGCAGCGCCATCATTTCGCTTTTCTCGGCTCCGATGCCCACGATGTCGCTCGTTTCACCGAGCACGTTGCCGGAGTCTACATTGATGTTGCCCGCAGTCAGTCCCAGTGGCAGGTGCGGGTTGCGGGCGTAATATTGCGCCCCCAGCAGTCCCGACTCTTCGGCACTGACGCTCAGGAATACAATCGTCCGCTCGGGCGGCGTGGCGGCCTGGGTGAGCGCCGTCACCAGTTCCAGCAGCATCGACACGCCCGAGGCGTTGTCCACCGCGCCGTTGTAGATCTGGTCGCCTTCGCCGTCGGCTTGCCCGATACCGAGGTGGTCGTGGTGGGCGGTGTAGATAACGCTTTCATTCGGGCGCGCCGCGCCCACGATTTTCCCGGCTACGTTGGTGCCTTCAAACGTACGCACCGCGTAGTCCACATCGATGGATGCCGTAACGGGCAGTTCGACGGGTTGGAAATCGCGGCTGTTGGCCTGGAAGAACCAGTCGTCGAGCGTTGAACCTGCCATTTGGGCCAACTCCTCGGCACGGCCCCGTGTGATCCAGCCTTTCATCTCCAGCGGGTTCTCGGGCGGCGTGGCGAGTTGTATCTGCTCACCGGAGGCGCTGTTGCTGAGGACGGTGAACGGATATCCCGCCGTCTGCAACGTGTGAATGAGCAGGACGCCTTTGGCACCGCGTCGCCGCGCTTCTTCCTGCTTGTACGTCCAGCGCCCGTAGTACGTCAGCGTGTCGCCCTGGAAGAGATTGGGGTCATCTTCTGTGGCAATCGGGTCGTTGACGAACGAGACGAGGATTTTGTCGGTCACGTCCACGTCTTTGAAGCTGTTCCAGTTGTAGCCGGGCGCGTCGATGCCATAGCCCACAAACACGAGTTCGGCGCTTGTGGAAACCTCCGTCGTTTCGAGGTCGGTGCTGACGATGTAGTCGGTAATAAAGTCCATCTCGATAGCCGTGCCATCTTCATGCGTCAGGGTGAGCGGTCCTTGCGGTGTAGGCGTGGACCCGAGGAGCGGTACGGCTTGGAAATAGGTACCATTTTCGCCTGCCGGTTCGAGCCCGGCTTCTTCCATGTGGGCGGCGATGTAGGCCACGGCTTTTTCTTCACCCGGCGTGCCCGTGCCGCGACCTTCCAACTCGTCGCTGCTCAGGTATTCGATGTGCGCCCGTGCCGAAGCCACGTCGATCGGTGCCAGCACCGCATCGGGCACGTCCATGGCGGTGATGGGACGGACTTGCGCGGGAGCGTCGGAAGTCGTTGCTGGTTCGGCGGTTTCAGTAGCGGGGGTTTCGCAGGCTGCCAGCAGCAGCACGAGACAGAACGGAAGGTAACGCATCAGGTCAGCGGTAAAGTCTTGAGAATAGAACGTGTAAGGTAGGACGCCGCGCAACATCTCGGCAAGTCGATGTTGTGGACGGAGGGAAGGGAGTTGTTGTGTGGGTGTATGGGGGAAAGGGAGAGAGGGAGTGCGCTTATTCAACGCGTTGGAGCGGGATGCTCCGTGGTTGTCTCGGCCTTTGAAAATCGGCGGATCGCACTCAAAGCGAAGGAAGCGACGAGTACAGATCCTTTGTTGTCATGCCGGGCTTGATCCGGCATCTCCCAGGCTAGCAGTTCTGCCAATCTGAGGGATCCCGGCGCGGGGGCCGGTATGACGTTTGGGAAAGCGAAACTATAGCGCCAGCGCCAGAACTAAAAGAACGGATGACAGCAACTCATGCTGACGCACCTCAGCTAAAGAAAAGCAGCATCAGCGAGGGAGAAAGAGAGCCCCATTCACCCTCACACTCCCAAACACCCACACCCTCAAACTCTTACTTCCTAACGTCTAATCCACAAACTTGCGGAAGACCACCGACGTGTTGTGCCCGCCGAAGCCAAAGGCGTTGCTCATCCCTACGTTCACGGGGCGCTCCTGCGGCTTGTTGAACGTGTAGTTCAGGTCGCACTCGGGGTCTGCCGTGAAGAAGTTGATCGTCGGCGGGACGATGTCGTTCTGCACCGCAAGGATGGTGGCAATGGCCTCCACGGCCCCGGCAGCACCCAACAGGTGGCCCGTCATGCTTTTGGTAGACGACAGGTTCATCTCATAGGCGTGTTCGCCAAAGACCTGTTTGACGGCCTTGGTTTCTGCCACGTCGCCGAGCGGGGTGGAGGTGCCGTGCATGTTGAGGTAGTCTACCTCTTCGGGTTGCAGGCCCGCGTTTTCCAGCGTGCGACGCATAGCGAGGCTCGCACCGTAGCCTTCCGGGTGGGGCGCGGTCATGTGGTGCGCGTCGGCGCTCATGCCCAGCCCAATCATTTCGGCATAGATCTTTGCGCCGCGTGCTTTGGCGTGCTCCAGTTCTTCGAGGTACAGCGCGCCGCCGCCTTCTCCCAGGACAAAACCTTCGCGGCCGGCGTCGAATGGACGGCTGGCGGTGGCAGGGTCGTCGTTGCGGGTCGAGAGTGCCTTCATGGCCCCGAAGCCGCCTACGCCTAGCTCTGAGACGCTGCCTTCCGAGCCGCCGGTCAGCACGGCGTCAGCGAGACCCGCCTGAATCATCATGTAGGCGTCGCCGATGTTGTTGTTGCCCGTGGCACAGGCCGAGACAACGCAGTAGTTGGGGCCTCGGAAGCCGTGCTCCATCGAAATCAGCCCCGGTGCCATGTCGGGGATGAGCATCGGGATAAAAAACGGCGAGATGCGGCGCGGCCCCGCGCTCATGTAGTTGGCCGTTTGCTCATGGAAAATGTGCATGCCCCCGATGCCGCTGCCAAAGATCACCCCAATCCGATCTCGTTCATCATCGGAAAGGGTGCTGGTATCCAGGCCCGCGTCATCGATGCATTGCTTCGCTACCGCAAGGGCATACTTGCAGAACGGATCGAGCCGCCGCGCCTGCTTACGGTCCATGTAGTCATTCGGGTCGAAGCCTTTTAACTCGCAAGCAAACTGGGTATCGAAAGGTTCGGGATCGAAGTAGGTGATGCGGGCGGCGCCGCTTTCACTGCGGAGCATGGCGTCCCAGTACGCCTCGACCGAAAGGCCAATGGGCGTAAGCGCACCCATGCCCGTAACTACTACCCTGCGTTGTGCATTCGGCATGTCGTCATATGGAAAAATACACCCTGCCTCGGGCAGCGCGTATTGTCTCACAAAGCAAATGGTGGGTTCAGAAGCCGCGTGCCCGTTGGGAGGAGACGAGGAGGTGGTCACCCCAAACGGCGCTTGGCGCTAGCTTCTTGCTAGCAGACATAAAAAACCCGGTGGATGCCCTCTCCGTGTTGGACACACACCGGGTGTTACGCTTAGGCGCTCTTTTCTGTCAGATAGCTAATGGCGTCGCCAACCGTTGCGATCTGTTCGGCATCCTCGTCGGGGATGGTGAGGTCAAACTCTTTTTCGAATTCCATGATGAGTTCGACGGTATCGAGCGAGTCGGCACCGAGGTCATTCGTGAACGAGGCATCGGCCACAACGTCGGCTTCTTCGACGCCCAGTTTTTCTACGATGATCGCTTTTACTTTTGCTTCAAGGTCGTTCGCCATGATGGTGGTTGTCTGTTGAAAAGGATGGCGTTTATAGGAGGTTGCAACGCCCGGTTCGGGCTAAAATCGGCGATTTTTTCTGCAAACGTCGCAAACTACGGTAGGAGCACAGCAGAAGCAACGTTCCGTCCTGTATTGATGGAGACTTTGCATTCTTGGTGCCGGGTGGATGTTTCGGTGTTTCTGGAATATACCGTGAAACATAAATCGATTACAGAAGACCGCTGGGCATCTTCTAGCACGGTTACGCGTTTAGCCGTACGTTTCACGCTTCCCTATCCTAAGTCCACGCGTCAATTACAGTTTTTATGGCTTATCTCTTTACGTCGGAGTCGGTGTCGGAAGGGCACCCGGATAAAGTAGCCGATCAGATTTCAGATGCCATCCTGGATGCCCTCTTAACCCAGGACCCCGCGAGCCGTGTAGCCGTGGAGACGCTGGTGACAACGGGGCTGGTGGTGCTTTCCGGCGAGGTACGCTCGCAGGCGTTTGTGGACGTGCAGGAAATCGCCCGCGACGTGATCCGAGGCATTGGCTATACCGACCCGCGCTTGCGCTTCGACGCCGAGTCATGCGGCGTGCTGTCGAGCATCCATGAGCAAAGTACCGACATTGCGCAGGGCGTGGACGAGGGCGAAGCCAAAGAGCAAGGGGCCGGTGACCAAGGCATGATGTTTGGCTTTGCCTGCCGCGAGACGGAGCACCTGATGCCGATGCCGATTGACTACGCGCACCAGCTGGTGCAGGAACTGGCGGCCATCCGAAAAACGACGGACCTGATGCCGTACCTGCGCCCCGATGCCAAAAGCCAGGTGACCATTGAATACGAAGAAGACCGCGTGACGCCACGCCGCGTGCATACGGTGGTCATCTCCACCCAGCACGACGAAGATGTCGCGCAGGCTAAAATCGCCGACGACATCCGCCACATCCTGCTTCCTCGCGTGCTGGATGAAGCGTTGGTGGACGATGATCTGATCCTGCACGTCAACCCCACGGGCCGCTTCGTTATCGGCGGGCCGCACGGCGACACCGGACTCACTGGACGCAAAATTATCGTGGATACCTACGGCGGACGGGGCGCACACGGGGGCGGCGCCTTCAGCGGCAAAGACCCATCGAAGGTGGACCGCTCGGCGGCGTATGCCGCGCGGCACGTCGCCAAAAACATCGTCGCGGCCGGGCTGGCCGACGCGGCTGAGGTACAGGTGGCCTACGCCATCGGCGTCACCGATCCCGTGTCGATCTATGTTGATACGTTCCGCACGGGCATCATGCCCGACTTCGAGTTGGTCAAGATCGTCCGCGAGATATTCGACCTGCGCCCTGCCTCCATCATCCGCGACCTCAAGCTGCTGGAGCCCCCTTTTGCGTACCAGCAGACGGCCGCCTACGGGCACTTCGGGCGTCCCGACTTTGCGTGGGAGCAACTGAACAAAGTGGACGCGCTGAAACAAGCTGCGAAGGCCGTGGCGTAACGGCGATTTGCGGTGGGTGATCCACACGGGGCCGTCGGCCGAACCTGCTTCGTTGCTTCAGGTCGTCGATTCCTCGTTTCAAAGAATCGCCCTTTCCCTCTTCCTCCCCTATGTGCTATATTTACAAGCTGTTTGTCTTGACTGCCTAGTTTCCGTGCAACCGTCTTTGTTCTCGTCGCTGCATGCGGTTTGGCGGCGGGTGTGGAAGCGCCCGTCGATGCCGTCGCCTATCGATCAGGTGGCGGTGGAGCGGTTGGTTGGGGTGCGGGTGCAGGACCTCAGCCTGTTTGAGCAAGCCCTGCGGCACCGGTCGCTGTTTCGCGGGCAGCCCGACAGCCATCTCGACTCCAACGAACGGCTTGAATTCCTCGGCGATGCGGTGCTGGGGGTGGTGGTGGCCGAGCATCTCTACACGCAGTTTCCCGAAAAAACCGAAGGCTTCCTCACACGTCTCCGGGCGAAGCTGGTCAACGGGCGGCACCTCGCGCAATGTGCCCGCAAGGTGGGCCTCGGCGACCTCGTACTCATCAGCGACAACATGGAGCAGTCGAACGGACGCGCCAACCAGACCATCCTCGCTGATGCCTTCGAGGCGATGATTGGGGCGTTGTATATGGACCAGGGCATGACGGCGGCGCGGCTGTTTATCCACCGCACCCTGTTCGACCCTGAAGACCTGACGCAACTGGCGCGCCGCCACGACAACTACAAAAGCCTCCTGCTCGAATTTGCGCAGGCCCGCAGCTGGGCGCAGCCGCGCTACCGGGTGGTGGACGAAGACGGCCCCAGCCATGCCAAGGTGTTCACGGTGGAAGTGGTGGTCAACGACGAGTCCTACGGGCAGGGGCAGGCCGGGAGCAAGAAACAAGCCGAGCAACGCGCCGCCCGTGAAGCCTTGCAGCAGTTGGATGCGATTGTGAAAAAGTAGGTCGCGTCCCTTGCGCAATGGTCATTAATAACCTGGTTCCGGGGCGATGCCTTGGAATGGGCACCTCCCCCCAGAGAAGGAAGCAGGTACCGCATAGTGTGAGCTACGCTACTATGTACTCCTTCCAAACGGGTGGGTATTGTACAATCCACGTCGTAGCGTGACAGCGCCATGCTACGAGGGGAGGGCGCTGTGGCACGATGGCTCGGACGGGGCACCAGCGCCCCATCCCCGGCCTGTGCGAAGGGAGAAGCCCGCGCGTTTAGCCGGTGGGCGAGCAGCACAACGCCTATCGGATAGCGAAGCGGATGCCGCCCAGCGGGTACAGGCTTGTGTGCCGGACGGGCTTCGTGGGATTGGATGGGACAAGGCGTTTGGTCCTTTCCGCTGTGAAAGGACGAAAAACCAGCAAGCCTGCCGGTTGCCTACAAGCTTCTTAACGAGCACCTACTTCCGCAATGCCTCGCCAAGGCAACGGCTTGTCCCAAAGGAGTTGATTGTTCTTTCAGGGACGAAAGAACCAAAGTCCTGCCACCTCCGAAATCCGCGAACCCCGACCCGACCCCACCTAACCCCGTACCTAGCGGGCACAAAGCCAGCGATACCTCACACGCCCCGGTGATGCCCATTGGCTAAACGCACCGGGGCTCTACCTACCGCGCCCACGCCACGGAGGCGGCATCGGTGCTCACTTCCATCGCTGCATCAACCGATAACCGTTACATGCTTGTGAGTTGGAGGCATCATTTGTTGTGCCGTCACTTTACAAAAACCAGCGGACGAACTTTGGTGGCGTCATCGATTTGGAGCGCATACAGGTACAGGCCGCCTGCCAGATCATCGGGTGTAAACGTCGTGCGGTAGTCGCCCGGAAGCTGATACTGATCCACCAGTGTTGCTACCGTCCGGCCCAACACGTCATATACCTGCAACCGGACGTGCCCCGGCTGATGCACCGCGTACGCAATCATCGTGCGGTCGCGGAACGGGTTGGGGTGGTTTTGGGCAAGATGGAACGGCTGCACGGGGAGGTCCTCGGTGGCGGTTCCGGTGGCGCGGGTGATGGTGTAGGCCGCGCTCAGCACCGTGCCCTGGGCGTCCACGATGATGCTGGCCCCGAGCAAGTCGTTGCTGACGAAGATATAGGCGGTGGTCACCAACTGCGCGTCAGGCGAGTCTGCGTTTTTGACAGCCTGCGTCGGCTGCGTGTGGGTTTTCTTGAGGCGCAGCACCGGAGCCGATCCCATTGGCGTTACAAGCGTCCCCCAGCCGTCCACCACTTCGTCATCGCTGATCTCTACCGACGAGGTGCTGCCAAAGCCTTCGGTATTGGAAATAAAGGTCTCGTTCCACGCGCTGCTGGTGGTTAACGGCAGCGCATAGGTTTCATCGGCGGGTTCGAATTGCGTGACGGACATGCCGCCCGCCGAGGTGAAAACCGAGCCGAGGAGGAAATAGCCGTCGCTGCGGACTTCGTTGTAGACGTAGGAGGCGCTTTGCTCGGAGAAGGTCGTAATCTGAACGAAGTTGGCGGTGTTCAGGTAGGCATTGCTCGCCCCTGGGGTGCCCGCCGCCGAGCCCTGCACCGTGTAAGAAGCGATGGACGGGAAGTCGTAGGTGAACGGGGTGAAGTCGTACGTCTGATTTCCGCCCGTGGCGTCGATCAGGGGGCCGAGAGACGAGAAGTGGGCGGCCTGCATGGAATAGACCGTTGCTGTCACTTGCTGACCGACCAGGGTTTGTAGCAGCGAACCATCGAAGCTGATCTGCCCAGTGGCGGGCAGGAGAGGGGTACCACAGAGCAGGATACCCAGCAATACGCCGAGACGCATCACAACCTCCGAACTGCATTAGGCAAATGCAGAAGCAAGGGAAGAAGGGAGGAAAAGAGTAGGATTCACAGTACTATTTTTCCTCGGACCAAACAAGAGCCTGGGATCTGATTGGCATCTTTTTTTGAGGGGTTGTTTTAGCGAACACCCACGCTGCACTTCCCGAAGGCTTCGCTACGGTAGCGGCTAGTGCCAAAGGAGATGTTGGTTTTTTCAGGGACGAAAGAATCAATGTCCTGCCGCCTCCGAAACGCACAAGCCCCGATCTTTGCCAAAGCCAACCTTTCACCAACCCCAGCGCAACACTTCGTAAAGGGGAGGGCGCGGTGGTGACATCAGGAGGCCCCACCTTTCGGGCGTTTCCCCACGTTCATCCACAAAGGCAAACCGCATCTCTTTGCCCTCGATCTCATAGGCGGCAATCAGGGTGTCGGGCAAGAAGAAAACGGACGAGGGCTCGATGATCAGGTTGTCTTTTTCCACCCGGACCTTCGCCATGTAGGTTTTTGCGCGTTTCCGGTCGTAAGGGATCAGCGACCACCAGTCGTACACGTAGGCATGATGGCCGCCGAGCCGCTCCCAATAGGACCGATACACCAGCACGCCGGTGGTCTCGGTGTCGAAATAAAACTGAAAGTGGTGCCGTTCATCCTGTCCGCATTGGATGGTGTCGAAGGTGCCTTCCCATACGCCCATTAGCGAATGAGCGGGGCCGCGCACTTTGTCTAGGGAGGTGCGGCCATGTTCATATTGGGCATAGAGCACCCACGTCTTGAGCCGGGGCAGCGCCACCACCGCCAGCACGCCCCAGGCGAGGATAAGGGCCACTTTGTTCACGCGATTTCGCTGGGCTGAGTATTCAAGGACCTCCAACGTTGAGAAGAGGCTGGAAATCGACCAAAGTTGCCCGGCGTGAAGAAACAGGAGCGAGGAGAGTCGCTATTCCTTGATTGGCCCGATGAGTTCGACGAAGGTGCCGTCGGGGTCCTGCACGAGGACGAAGTGACGCTCGCCGAGCGGGATGGGAGTGTCGCCGAGGAAAGGCACGTCGTGTGCCTCAAGGCGCTCGATGAACGGACCCAGGTCGTTTACCAACAGGGTGATGTACTGCATCCCAGTGTCGTCCTGAATATGGGTGCTGCGTGGAGGGGCAGCTTCCTCTCCAAACGACATCAGCTTCCACTCGGCGGCTTGCGGGTGGTCTTCCAGTTTCAGCACCGTCACGGTCACCGGCGTGCCATTCGTGAGTCCCGAGCGTTGCCCAAAGTCAGCGCTGATGTCGAAGCTGCGCGTAGGCGTCATGCCGATCACGTCGCGGTAAAATGCGAGGGAAGCATCCAGGTCGGAAACTACCACCCCAATACTGATGGCACCGCTGGAAAAAGCGACGTCGGTGCTGGTTTGGCTCTGCGCTGTAGGCACGACGAGCAGGAGGGCGACAACAAAGCAAACGGAGAGGCGAACGAAGAGGGGCATCGTACCAGCGGGCGGGTGAAGTCCAAACGTGCCGCCAACATACTGATTCCGCTCCTCAGTTTCTGCCTGTTGCCCTTCCCGGTTGTTTATGTGCGCGTTTCGGGTTTGATTAGGGACCTGATTCTTCTTCCGATACCTCATCAAGCAGATATGATGACACCTAAAATAGTTATCCTCGGCGCAGGGTTTGGCGGGCTCGAAGCGGCCACGCTCCTACGGGAACGGCTGCCATCGGCCGAGGTCACCGTGATCGACAAAACCGACCATTTTATCATCGGATTCTCCAAATTCGACGTGATGTTCGGCCGCCGCACTGCTGAGGCGGTGAAGTCCTATTATGCCGACTTGGCCGCGGGTGTGCATTTTGTGCAGGACACGATCACCCAGATTAACCTGGAGGCGAAGCAGGTGACTACGGCCACCGCGTCGTTCGCCTACGACTACCTGATCGTGGCGCTGGGCGCCACGTTAGCCCCTGAAGCCACACCGGGGTTTGTCGAAGGCGGGCATGAGTTCTATTCGCTCGCGGGGGCCGAGCGGCTGCACCCGGTGCTGGAGGCGTTTACGGGCGGGACCATTCTGGTCAGCATTTTGGGCAAGCCGTACAAATGCCCGCCTGCGCCCTATGAGGCCGCTTTTCAACTGCACGACTTCTTTGTACAAAAAGGCCTCCGCGACGCCGTAACGATCAAGGTGCTGACTCCGGCTCCGATGCCACTCCCCGTTGCCAAAGGTGCTTCTGCTGAAATCGAGCGGCGGCTGGCGGAGCGGGAGATTGCCTTGCTTACCCAGCATAAAGTTACCGCGCTGGATCTTGCAACGCAGACCGCCACCGTAGAGGGCAAAGAACCTGTGGCCTACGATCTGTTTTTAGGCGTGCCCCTTCATGTGCCGCCTGCGGTGGTACGGGCGTCGGCGCTGGGTGGTTGGGTGGCTGTGGATCCGCACACCCTGAAGACGAGCTTCGACAACGTCTACGCCGTGGGTGATGTGACCAAGATCCCCGTGGGCAAGTTTGGGGTGCCCAAGGCAGGGGCCTTCGCCGAGGCCGGGGCACGGGTGGTGGCAAACGACATCATCAACGCCGTGAGCGGAGAAGCCAACCCCATGCATTTCGACGGCACGGGAACGTGTTTTCTGGAATTCGGGGCCGGGCAGGTTGCCAAGATCAACGCCAATTTTCTCGGCGGGCCGGAGCCGAACGTAACCCTCGACGGTCCCTCCGACGCGTTTCGGTCTGACAAGGAGCAGTTCGAACAAGAACGCATCGCCCGTTGGTTTGGATAGGCTTGCACCTTGGGTGCCGATATTCGTCATTAGAAACAGCAGGACCTACGCACCAAGCCATGCAACAGCCCCCTTGAGGGAGGGGTTTGGTGTTCGTCTTTAACAACCATTCTCATGAGGACCCGATCATGATGCACGATGATGAACCCGTAGGTCGCCTCCTTTCGCGCCGCGAGGTGTTGGCATTGCTGGGAGCCACGGGCACCGCTTGGCTGGCAGGCAGCACCTTGATGCCCGGCGTGGCCCGTGCTGATACGCCCCCGTGCGTGGTGCGTCCCGAGCAAACCGAAGGGCCGTATTTTGTGGATGCCCGCCTGAACCGTACTGACATCCGTACTGATCCCACCAATGGCGAGGTGAAGTCCGGCGTGCCGCTGGCACTGACGTTTATGGTATCCCAGTTCAGCAACACAGAATGCACACCGCTGCCGGGCGCGCAGGTGGATGTGTGGCATTGCGATGCGTTGGGCCTCTACTCCGGCGTGCGCGACCGCCGCTTCAACACTGAGGGGCAGCAATTCTTGCGGGGACACCAGCTTACCGACACGAGCGGCATGGCGCAGTTTACCACCGTCTATCCCGGTTGGTATCCGGGCCGTGCCGTGCATATCCACTTTATGATTCGCACCGATCCCACAGCAACGCGGGGCTACACGTTTACGTCGCAACTCTACTTCGATGATGCGCTGACGGACAACGTGCATGCCCGCGCACCCTATGCCGAGAACGGGCAGAACCGCACCCGCAACCAACGCGATGGCATCTTCCGGCGCGGCGGCGATCAACTGCTCCTCACCACCGAGGAAACAGCGGAAGGCTATGCCGCTTCTTTCGCCATTGGTTTACAGATTCCCTGATCTGATGGCAGTCCGTTGGCGGGGTGGTGTGCGTGTGCCACAACTCACCCTCTCCTCGTGCGATTCGTCACACGGACGGAATCCCGTTTTAATATTCCAGCATTCGCTGGAAGAATCGTTTCCATCCTCCTTACACTATCACCCGCTCGTGCGTGTCACTTCGCTTTTTGTCCCTCTGTGCCGAATACCAACGGGCTGCGTGCCTGGTCTGGTTTTCCTAATGTTCGTGGCGGCTGGCGTGTCGTCGGTACAGGCGCAGGTCGGCGAGGAGCGCCCGGCCCTGGTGGTACAGGCGGTGCAGGAAGCAGTCACAATCGATGGAAGACTGGATGAGGCGGCCTGGGAGGAAGCCGAGGTGGTTTCGGCATTCCGCCAGTTTGATCCGCAAGAGGGCGCGCCTGCCTCACAACAGACCGAGGTACAGGTGCTTTATGGGCCAAACAGCCTCTATATCGGGGCCCGCCTCTATGACGACCAGCCGACACTTATCGAACGGACGCTGGGCCGCCGCGATGAACTCAACCGGGCCGACTGGTTTTTGGTGTCCATTGACTCCTATTTCGACCGGCGGACGGCCTACGTCTTCGGCATCAACGCCGCCGGGGTGCAGTACGACGCCATCCGCGCAGGCGGTGGAGGGGGAGGCGGACCGCTGCCCGGGGCCGATCCGTCGTGGGACGCCATCTGGTATGCCAGCGTGCGCGTCATGCCTGATGGGTGGAGCGTCGAAATGCGTATTCCGTACAGCATGCTGCGCTTTTCCGAGGCGGACGAGCAAACCTGGGGCATCCATTTCATGCGTCGCATCCCGCGCCGGGGCGAGCAGGCAGAGTGGCCGTTGGTGCCGCGCACCGAGCGCTCGAACCTAGTAGCGCAGTTTGGCTTGCTGACGGGGCTACAACAGGTCGCGCCCCGCCGCAACGTGCAACTGCGCCCGTACACCGTAGCGCAGTTACAATCCGAGGAAGATGCCAGCGCTCCCAACACCGCCACGCGCAACACCAGCATTGATGCAGGGCTAGACGTGAAGGTGGGACTGGGTCCCAATATCACGCTCGATGCAACGTTTAACCCCGATTTCGGGCAGGTGGAGTCGGACCCCGCCGTGCTCAACCTGACGGCCTTTGAGACGGTTTTTGAGGAACGCCGCCCGTTCTTCGTCGAAGGATCGCAGATTTATGCGTTTTCGGCAGGGCCGGGCAACCTGCTCTACACCCGCCGCATCGGGGCCGCCGATCCCATCGTGGGGGCGGCCAAGGTGTCGGGGCGGACCGGCAGCGGCTTTTCGTTCGGTGTGCTCGGGGCTACCACCGGCGATGACTTTGATCCGTCCCGCCACTACGGTGTGGCGCGGGCAAGCCAGCAGGTCGGCACCTTTTCGTCCGTGGGCGGCATCCTGACGGCGTTCGATGCCCCCGCCGCCGGGGAAGATGCCCGCCGCCGCAGTATCAGCAGCGGCACCGACTGGGACGTTCGATTGCTGAATAACCGCTTCGGCATCGAAGGCTTTGCCGCCGTCACACATCGCCGCTTGCAAGTTGATGACGCAGACGCCGAAACGGGCTTTGCGGGCAAAGTGTGGGTCCGGCGGCGGCAGGGGGTGTTGACCGGCTTTGTGGGACTCGACGTGTTCGGCGACCAGTTTAACCCGAATGATATGGGGCTGCTGCGGGAGAACAACTTCGTCGCGGTGCTGAACCAGTTGGCCTATGAAATCAACGGCGGCCAGCCGTTCGGGCCGTTTTTGCGGGCCGGAGCCGAGGCGTTTACCATTCAGCGCTTTTCTTACGAAGACGGACGCAACCTGGGGTTAAATGTGGACGTGGGGTCGGAGTGGACGCTGCGCGGCTTTCAGCAAGTTGAAGTGGCCGCGGAAGTGCAGCGGCCGTTCGGGGGATATGACCTGTTCGAGACGCGGGGACTTGGGCCTTGGAACGCCCCCACCACGGTGGATATTGGCGGCGAATTCGAGACAGACGAGCGGCGCACGTGGCAGGTCGAGCCGGAGGTTAGTTTGGGATTTCAGGAAGGGGGCGGACGTGCCGTGGAGATCGGGGTGCGTGGAGATTGGAACGTGGGCACCCGGCTTTCGCTCTCGCTCAATGTGGAAGGCGAACGCGAAGACGACGTGCTCGCGTGGTCGTCCAACGAATCCTTCCGGCAGCAAGAAGCCGGGTGGGACATCGGTCGGGAGAGCCGCTCACCCCGCAGCCTGGGGCCGGAGGGTTTCGTCGCGTTCGACGACGGGGGACAACTGCAGGCGCTGCTCAGTCGCGTCGATCCGTTTGGGCTTCCAGAGCCGCCAAACGTCTACTTTGTGCCCGTCTTCGGGCGGCGGGACAGCCGAGCGATGGATGCCACGCTTCGCAGCACTGTCACGTTTACGCCGGCGCTCTCGCTGCAACTCTACGGACAACTCTTTGTGGCACGGGGGCGCTACGACCAGTTCCAGATCCTGCAAACACCGGACGACCTCGCTGCCTTCGACGCGTTTCCCAAGCGCGACGAGTTCGCGTTCAGCAGCGTGCAGGCCAACGTGGTGATGCGCTGGGAATACCGCCCCGGCTCCACGCTTTTTGTCGTTTGGACCCACAACCGCAATGCCGAAGACACGCTGAACCCGCTGGGGCCGTGGGGCGCGTCGCCCTACGACCGCATGCTCGACCAGCAGGTCGGTGACACCTTTGACATCTTTCCCAGCAACATCTTCCTCGTTAAGCTGAACTATACGTTCCTGTACTGAGAAGCGGGGCTTTGGCTGTAGCGTTGGTGAGTGACTTTGAGGGTACCGTTTGGTGGTTGAAACGTAAAACGTGAACTTCTCTCCAAACGGTGGTGCTCAGCACCCTCACGTTTCACCAAAGTAGCACAGCCATCAATAGGGGCGCCCCGCGCGATATACGCTTTGAGGGGGTTGCATCAGGCAAGCGGAGATGTTTTTTTGCGGAATGCACCTGCACCAAGTGAAAAATCCACCGCTGAGCCTATGGACCGCCGACACTTTCTAACCCTGCTGGCGACCAGCGCGGGTCTTTCGCACCCGCTGTTTGATACCCTTGTTTCACCAGTGGGAAGCCGCTCTGGGTTGGCGGAGGACGTGTATGCGCTTGTGCTGGGCTCGGCGCAGGATGCGGGGTTCCCGCAGGTGGGCTGTTACACCGAGCGCTGCGATGCAGGGCGGGCGTTGCATGCGGCAGGTAAGGGAAGGTTTGCGTCGTCGCTGGCGCTGGTAGAGCCGCAGGCCGAGCGCTTTTACCTCGTCGATGCCACGCCCGACATCACCCGCCAACTCGACCTGATCCCGGAGCCTGCGTTCCGCCGCCGTGCATCGGAGCGGCGTCCGTTCGATGGCATCTTCCTCACCCACGCGCACATCGGGCATTATGCCGGTCTGGCCGTGCTCGGTAATGAAGGAATGGGCATCCGCGACACCCCGGTCTACTGCACCCCGTCGATGGCGGATTTTTTGGCTTCTAACCAGCCGTGGCAGTACCTCGTGGAGCAGGGCCGCATCGAACTGCGCCCTTTGCCTTTCGACACATGGCACCGGCTGGACGAGCATCTGGAAGTGCAACTCTGGAAGGTCCCGCACCGCGACGAGTTTGCCGACACGGTGGCTTTTGTCTTCCGGGGTCCGCAGGCAACGCTGCTTTTTCTGCCCGACATCAACATGTGGAGTCAGTGGGACCGAGGCGTGGTCGAGGCGGTGTCGAGCGTGGACGTAGCCCTGCTCGATGCCACGTTCTGGTCGATCGACGAACTGCCGGGCCGCAGCATGGATGATCTTCCGCACCCCCTGATTACACAGACGATGGAGGTGTTGCAGGGCGTCGTTGATGCCGGTACGGCGCGGGTGGTGCTCACCCACCTCAACAATTCCAACCCGGCGCTGGACGAAGGTGGCCCGCAGCAGGCCGAGGTGCTGGAACGCGGATTTGAGATTGCGCGGGAAGGGATGCGGTTCGCGCTGTGATGTGCGCTGCCGGAGCTTGAAAGCTAGAAGTTATGCTTCGGCGCGGCGTTTTAAGGCGCGCAGCATGCCGGGGAAAATGAACAGATGGGGGATGTAGAAGAGGTACCAGTAGAGCAACCCGAAAAGCCCTTTGGGTTCGAAAAAGGCTGTCTGGGTGAGCAGGGTGCGGGAATCGTCGTGGGGGGCGAGCTCAAACTGTAGCCAGGCCCGTCCCGGCACCTTCATCTCGGCGCGGAGGCGGAGCAGCCGGTTTGGCTCGATGGCTTCTACGCGCCAGAAGTCGAGGGCGTCGCCGGCTCGCAGGTGCTGGGCGCTGCGGCGGCTTTTGCGCAGTCCAATCCCACCCACCAACAGGTCGAGGTAGCCGCGTATCTTCCAGAGCATGTTGGCATAAAGCCAGCCCGTATCACCGCCCAGGCTTTGGATGACGCGGAAAACCGCCTCGGGGGTTGCGCCAACCCGAATGGTGCGGCGCTCCTGAATCATGCCCTCGGTGTCCTTCAGCACTTCCACCACCTTGGCATCGGGGATGCTCGATGAAAAGGCGCTGTTCCACATCGTCGAGACATCGTCATGGGCAAAACGATCCAGGGCGAGGCGGACGGCGGCTTCGTAGCTCAGCAATTCGATATCGAACAGGTCGCGGGCCCGGTCGTCGTGCACCACCACCTCGTTGTCGAGCCCTTTGATGAGCGGACGGGCGATTTTTCCGTTGAGTGGTGTCACCAGCCCGATCCACAACGACGAAAGCCGGGGCGTGAGGACGGGCACATCCACGAGGAACCGACGCAGGCCACGGACACGCGCATAGATGCGAAACATTTCGCCATAGGTCAGCACGTCGTCGCCGCCGATTTCCAGGATTTGACCGGTGCTTTCGGGTACTGCTAGTGCCTGGGTGAGGTATTGAAGCACGTTGCGGATGGCAATCGGCTGGGTGGGGGTCCGTACCCAGCGCGGCGTGATGAGTACCGGGACGCGCTCGGTCAGGTAGCGAATCAACTCGAAGGAGAGGCTGCCGGAGCCCACGATCACCGCCGCGCGAAACTCCGTCACGGGCACACCGCCTTTGCGCAGGTAGTCGCCCGTTTCGATGCGGCTTTTGAGGTGGTCGGACAGGCGGTCGGACTTGGGCTGGATGCCCCCCAGGTAGATCAGGCGTTGGACGCCCGCCTCCGCGGCGGCCCGGCTGAAGTTTTCGGCGGCCCGGCGGTCCCGCTCTGCAAAAGCGCCTTCTCCAGCTTCTAACGAGTGAATCAGGTAATAGGCGGCGTCGATGCCGTCGAGGGCGGGCGGAAGCGTGTCGTAGTCGAGCACGTCGCCCTGCACAACCTCTACCTGGCCTTCCCACGGATGCCCCTCCAGGCGTTCCGCGTCGCGCACAAAGCAGCGCACCCGGTAGCCCTGCTCCAAGAGGCAGGGCACAAGGCGACCGCCGATGTAACCCGTGGCGCCGGTGACCAGAATGTTTTTCATGGGAGGGTTGGGGAAGCGACCGTCGGAGGGCATCACCTGGCGTTAGCGAGGCTGGACGAGGTGCATAAACTCGCTGCGGAGGGCTTCGTCTTCGGCAAAGATACCACTCATCGCTCGGGTTGTGGTGGTCCCGTTTTGTTTTTCTACCCCGCGCATCACCATGCAGAGGTGCGTGGCTTCGATGACCACCGCGACGCCGAGCGGTTGGAGCACGTCCTGGATGACATCGCGGACTTGCTCTGTCAGGCGTTCCTGCACCTGCAAGCGCCGGGCGAAGGCTTCTACCACACGCGGAATCTTGCTCAGTCCCACAATCTTCCCGTTGGGGATGTAGGCGACGTGGGCATGTCCAAAAAATGGCAGCATGTGGTGCTCGCATAGCGAAAAGAGATCGATGTTTTTGACCAGCACCATGTCCCGGTAGTCTTCTTCGAACAGGGCCTGGGTGAGGATAGCCGCTGGGTCCAGGGTGTAGCCATGCGTGAGGAACTGGTACGCCTTCGCCACCCGTTCTGGTGTCTTGAGCAGCCCTTCCCGTTCTGGGTCTTCGCCGAGCAAGGTGAGCGTTTCGTGCACCTGATCGGCGAGGCGGTCGGTGGTGACGTCGTCGTACTGGTCAACCCGCCGGTAGGGGCGTGACGGAGCAACGGGGAGGGCCGTCGCTGCGCCGTCGCCACTACCTTCAAATGCAGCCGGAAGGTCAGGAAAGTCGTACATGGAGTATGTCTCGGTTAAAAGGTTAGGTGGTGCGGGCACGAACCGTGCCCAGGCCGCCGTCGACGCCAATCACTTGCCCGGTGACCCAACCGCTCTGGGTGGTATCGAGCAGCCAGCGAATGGCGACAGCCACATCGTGGGGGGTGCCCAGGCGGCCCAGGGCATGCATCGCCTCCGACTGTTTCCGGGCGGCGGCGTGGCTGATGATCGGCGCGCTCTGCGGCGTCTCCACCAGACCCGGCGCCACGCAGTTGACGCGTACGTTCCGGTTGGCGTAGGTGGCTGCCGCAGCACGGGTCAGCCCCTCGATGCCGCCTTTGGCCGCGGCGATGGCTTCGTGGTTGTTGATGCCGGTGCGGGCTACCGCCGATGAGCACAGCACGATGGAGCCGCCCTTGCGGGTGAGCATCGGGCGGGCGGCCGCCTTGACCACGTAAAACGCGGTATGCAGGTTCAGCGCCAGCGTCTGGTGGAACTCCTCCAGCGATGTCAGGTGGGCGGGCTTCAGCAAAATGGAGCCGATGCAGTTCACCACGCCATCGAGGCGACCGTGCTGTTCCACGGTATCGCTGACCAGGCTGTGCACCTGGTCGTAGTGGGTTGCATCCAGCGAATAGGGCGTCCCGCCCGTTTGTTGTGCCAGGGCGTCGAGCTTGTCGGTGTCCTGTGCGGCCAGCACCAAATGGGCACCGTCGGCGGCGAGTAGCTCGGAGACGGCCGAGCCGATGCCGCCCGTGGCACCAAGGATGATATAGACCGGCGTGTCGGTTCGATTTTCCATATCAGGTTTTGCGGTGTAGCAGCCAGTAGCGCGTGGCGAGCACGGCCAGTAGCAACGATGCCCCGAGGAGCACGCCATAACGGGTGGCACGCCTGGAGGCCAGCGGCCGGACGTCCACGTCACCCAGACGCAGTACACGAGAGAGCAACCCCGGGGTGGCCGCCTGACCCAGCCGAAGGAGAGGTTTCCCGGCTAGACGGACGTCGGCCGTGAGACCGGCCGTGTGGAGCAACTGGTGCGTCCCCTGGAGCCACGTGGCGGGTCGGGTTCGAGACGGTAGGGAGCGCAACAGCGCCGCGCCCGCCCGCAGCGAAGGAAGCTCGACGACCAGTTGTTCATCGGCTCCCCGTATCCAAACGTCGTGCTCATCAACGGAGAGGCGCAGGTCGGCGGAGACAGCAAGTGGTTTGGTTAACGAACCACTCATGAGCCCTCCGTGCGGAGGTCCTGTGTGCGGATCTTCAACTGCCCGCTGACTTTCCACCGCGCATGTTCGGCTTGGGCGCCGGTGCTGCTCGGCACCAGGACTTCGAAGTCTTCAAAGTCGTAGGTGATCTCGGCATTACGGCCGGTGAGCTTGTCGTAAAGGCTGATGCCCAGTTCGGGCCAGGTGGTGGTTTCTTGGTTGTTAGCCATGGTACATCCTCTAGTTTTTTCGGGTGAATGGAAGGGCGTATGTGCCCTTGGATAGGGAGGTGCTGGAAGCGTGAAACGAGAAGCGTTGCGCCCGCGGGAACGAGCCGCCGCTCATTTCACGCCTCCGTCAGCACAGGCCGTTGGCGGCGTGAACCGTTAGTTTGTAGCAGGCGGGAGCAACACGGTGTCGATCACGTGGATGACGCCATTGCTCGCTTCGATGTCGGTGGCCGTCACGGTGGCGTTGTTGATCATCACCGTGCCGTCGGTCACGTCAATGTTGATGGCCCCTTCCTGCAGCGTGGTGGCCGATTCCAGATTGACCACATCCGCAGCCTTCACCTTGCCAGGGACGACATGGTAGGTGAGGATGGCGATCAACTGGTCTTTGTTCTCCGGCTTCAGCAGGTTATCGATGGTGCCCGCAGGCAGCTTGGCAAAGGCCTCATCCGTCGGAGCAAAAACGGTGAAGGGGCCGTCGCCCTGCAGCGCCTCGACCAGCCCGGCGGCCTTGACGGCAGCCACAAGGGTGTCGAAGTTGCCAGCAATGGCCGTTTCAACAATGTCTTTTTTGCTGTGGTGATCTTCCGGGCCTTCCGGCGTAGTCGCCTGCAACTGCGCAGGGGTCAGCACCAAAAGCATCAGGGCCAGCAGGCCGGCGGTGGTCTTGAGAAAACGGGTAAAAGCAGTCATGGTCGGTTCTCGGTTGCAAAAGTGAGTAGGTCGATGTGGAAACTTCCATATCGTTCACATCGTCCAAAACGTTCAAAACGTTCAAGTTTCCAAAAGGGGGGTATGTTACGGGTCGATTACAATGTGGCAGGCCTGCCCACCGCTTTGGCGTTGTCCATGCTTGCCGTATCCGTTTTTGCTGTATGCCGATGACCGTTTTAGAAACCAAAACCTTGTCACCGAAGGAGTTGGCGCAGGTGGTGGGGGTCAGCGAGTCCTCCATCAAGCGTTGGGTAGATAGTGGCCTGATCAACGTGCAGCGGACCGCAGGCGGTCACCGGCGCATCTTGCTCCGCGAAGCGTTGCGGTTTATTCGCGGGCGGAGCCTGCCAGTGCTGCGTCCCGACGTGTTGGGATTACCCGAGGTCGCAAACCTGCCGGTGGAAGCCCGCACCGAGGGCGTTACCGGCCCGGCGCTTTTGCAACTCCTGCAACAGGGCGATGCCGAAAAGGTGCGAAGCCTGCTGGCGGCGCACTACATGGACGGGCACAGCGTGGCGCGTCTGTTTGATGGTCCCATGGCTGAGGCGCTGGCGGCGCTGGGCACGCTCTGGCAGCAAGGCGAAGAAGGCATCTATCTTGAGCACCTGGCGACCCATATTTGCATCGAGGCGCTGAATCACCTGCGCATTTTGATGCCAAAGCCTCCACAGAATGCCCCGGTTGCGCTCGGCAGTGCGCCGCCCAACGACCCCTACATCGTGCCCAGCCTGATGGCATCTACCGTGCTGACGGATATGGGGTATGAGACGACCAACCTGGGGCCAGATACGCCGTATGCCGCCCTGCTGCACGCGGTGCAGGTACACCAGCCCGCGCTGGTGTGGCTCGCGGTAACATCCCCCCTGACGGAGAAGGAGGCCACGGCGCTGGCAGAAAAACTACTCCGTCCGCTGAGGACAAAATCCGTAGAGGTGGTGGTAGGCGGGAAACATGTAGCGGCGCTATATGCCTATGTTCGCGATGGGGTACACTTCATGAACTCGATGCAGGAGTTGGCGGCCTTTGCCACCGACCGATACACGGTGTGACGGCAGGTGGCGGGTCCACCGTGTTTCATAAGTCAATGAAAGGGCTTATCGGCGAAGTGTAACATTCCCGCATGCCGCTTCGTCCTGTTGGAGCATTTCGTTTACCTACGACCCGCTCCTCATGCTGAAAAACTACGCCAAACTCGCCTACCGCAACCTTATCAAGAACAAGGTTCCGTCGTTTATTAACCTCGTGGGGCTGTCGGTGGCGGTGGGGTGCGCCATTGTGGTGTACCTGTTTGTGGACCTGCACCTCCACATGGACGACTTCCACGAGGACGGCGAGCGGATCTTTCTGGTCGAGAACATCATCGACCGCGATGGCAACCTGCAACTGTGGGGCGATGCGCCGCGCCCGCTAGGGCCCATGATTGAGGCCGATCTGCCGCAGGTGGAAAAAGCCGTGCGTGTGGCCTACGGCGGCGCCACGTTTCAGGTCGGCGAGACGGTGCTGCGCGACGATATTTGGTACGTGGACGAAGACTTCCTCGTCGTGCTCACCTTTCCGCTACGCTACGGCGAACCCACGGCGCTGCAAGATCCCAACGCCGTCATTATCAGCGAGGCGGTGGCGCAGAAATACTTCGGCGAGGCCAACCCCGTGGGGCGTGAGATCAACGTGCGGTTCAACGACGACTACGCCGATGTTTTTGTAGTGGGCGGCGTGGCCGAGCCCTTCCCGCACAATGCCAGCTTCCGCTTCGACGCGCTCGTGCGTTATGACACCCAGCAGCGCCTCGGCGTGGACCTGGAGGACTGGTCGGCGTACACCGGCGCGACGTTTTTGCTGTTGAATGCGCCCGGCGACATCGACGCGGTGGCGGCGCAGATGAATAAATACCTCCAACTCCAAAACGCCGCCAGCGACGACTGGCCCATCGCCGAGTTTCGGTTTGACAACCTCTACAACCTTTCGTGGAACTCGTTCAATGTGCAGGGCGACATCTCCGGTGGTTCGCACCCGGCGGCGTTTGTCGTCTTTCCGCTCGTCGGGATTTTTCTGCTGGTGCTCTCGTGCTTCAACTACATGAACATCGCCATCGCCACGGCGGCGCGGCGGCTCAAGGAAATTGGTGTGCGTAAGGTGGTGGGCAGCAAACGCAGCCAACTCATCATTCAATTTCTGAGCGAAAATGTGTTGCTGTGCCTGATTGCGCTAGGCGTGGGCATGGTGCTGGCGTGGGGGCTTTTTGTGCCCGGCTTCAACCAGCTTTTCCCCGATGGACAGTCGCTGGTGATGGACTTTGGCGACAACCTGCGGCTGTGGGGCTTTCTCGTGGTGCTGGTGGTGCTACTCGGCGTGGTATCCGGGGCATATCCGGCGTTCTACATTTCATCATTCATCCCCATCGACATCCTGCGCGGGCAGCAGCAACTGGGCGGCGGGAGCCGGCTCACGCAGGGGCTCCTCACGTTCCAGTTTGTGCTGGCCTTCCTGACGATGATGCTCGGCGTGGTGCTGACACTTAATGGCCGGTATCAGCAAAGCATCGACTGGGGCTACAACCAGGAGCATGTGGTGGGCCTGCGCCTAACCGATCCGTCGCAGTACCCGATGCTGGAGGCCGCCGTCGCGCAAAACCCGCAAGCGTTGGAAGTCGTCGGCTCGCGCAACCACATTGGCCGCTCGCGCTACACCGCCGTGTTTGATGTGGAAGGCGAGAAGATGGAGGCCAAAGGTTTTGGCGTTGGCTATGGGTATCTGGAGGCGCTCGGCGTGCGGTTAAAAGAAGGCCGTTTCTTCGACGAGCAGTTTGGGGCCGACGCCTCGGAATCCATCATCGTGAACGAGCACTTTGTGGCCGCGCGTGGCTGGGACCAACCCCTCGGGCAGATCATGCGCGATGACACGTTGCAGTATACCGTGGTGGGTGTGGTGGCCGACCTGCACTACGATGATTTCTTCGACGCCATCGAGCCCGCGTTCTTCCGCATCGCGCCCGAAGACGAGTTTCGCTACCTGAGCGTGCGCACCGAAGCGGGCGGCGGGGTGCAGATGGCGGCATTTCTGGAAGAGACGTGGAAGCAACTGGTGCCCGACGAAGCATACAACGGCTTTTTCCAGGATCAGGTCTTTGAGAACTTCTACCGGGAGAACGCCAACATCTCCCGTCTCTTTGGCTTCATCGCGCTCTTGGCACTCATCATCGCCTGCATGGGGCTCTTTGGGTTGGCCGCGCAAAACATTGCCCGGCGTATGAAAGAGATCAGCATCCGCAAGGTGCTCGGCGCGACGGTGCTGCACGTGACGAGCCTTGTCAACCGCCGCTTTCTGGTGCTGCTGGCCCTGGCTGCCGTCATCGCAACGCCCGTCAGCTATTTCCTGCTCGACGCACTGCTCGACTCCATCTACCAGTACCGCATGGACCTGAACGTCGCCCCGTTCTTTGTGTCGTATGTGCTGGTGCTGGCGACGGCGGCGCTTACCATCAGCCTGCTCATCCGCCGCCTTGCCACGGCCAACCCCGCCGAGGTGCTGCGCAACGAATGAGCCGGTAACGATCGGGTTTGCACCAAGGAGAGGCCCAGCCTATCTTTGCGCAAACCATGAGCGACCATACCCGCATGAAACCGTTTCCCGAGGAGTTGTACCATTTCTTGAAGGCGCACACCCGGGTGGAGGTGCGGGTCGGCGCAGACCGGGAAACCTTCACCGACATCTGGGTGGTGGCGGTCGACAGGCGCATCTTTGCCCGGAGCTGGAATCGCAGCATGAACGGCTGGTTTGGGGCCCTCGTCGAAGGGAAGCGTGGAACGCTGCGTTTTGGAGACCGAACACTGGCGATACGGGGTACGCACCTGCCCGCCACGTCGGACCTCATGCCCGCCATCGACCAGGCTTACCTGAAGCGGTTCACGCAGCCTGAAAACATCCCATATGCAGAAGGCATCGCGCAGCCTGCGTTCTACCCGTACACGGTAGAGATCGTCCCAGACGAAACCTGAGCCACCAGCGTCGGCTCGGTGTTGCTGATGCAGTGGGTGTGGGGCGGCATCACATCGCGGCGTTTTTTTCCAGGGCATTTCCCATCTTGAGGCTACGACGAAATAGGCAACACCCCTCAGAAAAACAGCGGCGGTGAGGCGCGATGAGCCGTATGGTTGCGGAAAGGCGTGTATATTAGCGACCGTTCCTTCTGTGTCCTTCCTCGCTTGCGATGCTGCGTTTGCTCATGCGCCAGACCGTGCTTTGTCTTGTCTTTAGTGCCATGGTGGGCGGTGGAGTGATACCTGTCTGGGCACAGCAGCGCGTAGATAGCCTGGAAGCACGCTTGCAGGTGGTCACCGGCGATGAACGCCTTACCGTGCGGGTCGATCTGATGGAGGCGTTGTACGCCAACGACCCTGCCCGTGCGATGGCCTACGGGTGGGAAAGCCGGGCCCTGCTGACCAGCGCGACCCCGTCTCCTCTTCACCGCCGGGTACGTTTCTGGATGGCGCGGGCGCACGAGAGCAACGCCGCCTACGACTCCATGCAGGTCCATATCGAGGACTTGGAGCGCTGGGCTCGGGCGCACAACGACGCAGGCGGCTTGGCCGATGTAGCCCTTTTAACGGCACGCCGGGTGCGCCGGGTGGAATCGTTGGAAGACGCCCTACCGTTTCTCGAAGAGGCGCGCACGGCGTATGCTGTGCTGGATGAACCGGCCGGACTGGCGCGAACACTCGACCTGATGGGCGTGGTGTATGAGTTGAGTGAGGACTATGACGAGGCCCTCCGCCACTATCAGCAAGCGCTGGCGGTGGCCGAAGAAACCAACGATATCCCCATTGTGATTAGCGCTGCCCGCAACCTGGGCGATGTACACCGGGCTCTGGGTGCGTATGAGGAGGCGCGTACGTTTTACACCCGCTCGTTCACGCAGGCCGAAGTCTACGGCGATGCCGAGCAGCAGGCCGACGCGCTCTATGGCATGGCCCGTTCGTATGAACAGCAGGTGGACTACGCAAACGCCCTGATTTACTACCAGAAGGAACTGGCCCTCCGCGAGGCGTTGGGCAATCAAAAAGACCTGACACACACGTACAATAACCTCGGCGATGTGTACCTGGGCCAGGGACAATACGATGAGGCCCTCGCATTTTATTCAAAAGCCCTGGTCATCCGCGAAGAACAACTGGGCGACCAGCGCTTGCTGGCCTTCTCGTATAACGACGTGGGCAATGTCTATGAAGCCCTGGGCGACTATGAAGAAGCCCTGGCTTTTTACTTGAACGCCCTGGCCCTCCGCGAATCATTAAATGATCAAGAGGGCCTTGCGCATTCGTACCACAACGTAGGGGTGATCTACGACCACCTCGGTCAGTATGAGCAGGCCCTCGATTATTACAACCGCTCGCTGGAGATCGAGCGGGCGCGCAACAACCTCGAAGGCCTCGCCATCTCGCTGAACAACATGGGCGGCATCTATCAGGCACGCGGCCATTACGACGAGGCGTTGCAGCATTTTATCGAAGCGCTGGGTATTGCCCAAGACGTCAGCTACCAGCGCGAGGAGCTTCAGGCGTACCTCAACATCGGCAGTGTGTATCTGCAACAAGGGCACCTGCCCGAGGCCCTGGCAGCAACCGATGAAGCGATTGCGCGGGCGGAGGGCATGCAGGCGTTTAAGTATATCCGCGAGGGCTACCGGCAACGCTTCGAGATTTTGGAGCAGCAGGAGCAGTTTGCGCTGGCGCTGGCCGCGCACAAAGCCTACAAAGCCGCCCACGATTCCCTTTTTAACGCTGAAAGCCAGGGCGTCGTTGCCGAGTTGCAGCAGCAGTACCGCACCCGCGATCAGGCACGGCAAATCGAACTGCTCGGTCAACGCCAGCAGATCCAGCGGTTGTGGCTGGGCGGATTGGGAGGCGGTGCCCTGTTGCTCGCCTTGATAGCGGGACTCGTTTATAGCCGCTATCACATCCGCAACAAGGCGCACGCCGCGCTGCAACGCAGTCATCAGGCCGTGGAAGAAGCCCTGGAAAAACTAAAGACCACGCAGGCACAACTCATCCAGGCTGAAAAAATGGCCTCGCTGGGCCAACTCACGGCGGGTATTGCCCACGAGATCAAAAACCCGCTCAACTTCGTCAACAACTTCGCCGAGGTGAACGCGGAACTCGCCGATGAACTGCGCGAAGCATACGACGATAACCCTGACATCAAACTGTCGGCATTGCTCGATGTGGTCTCTGATCTGGCGCAGAATGCCGCGGTTATCCAGCAGCACGGCAAGCGGGCCGACAACATCATCAAGGGAATGATGCGGCACGCGTCGGGGGGCAAGGGGCAACGGGAACGGATCCTGGTCAACGCGCTGGTTTCGGATCATATCGATCTGGCGTACCACGGCAAGCGCGCACAGAACCCCGATCTTTCGGTGCAAATTGAACGAGACCTCGATGATGAGGCAGGCCACGTAGAGATGGTGCCGCAGGAAGTGGGGCGGGTGCTGCTGAATTTGCTCGGCAATGCGTTTGATGCATTGCAGGAAAAGGCGGCCCAAACGCCCGATTTTGAACCGGTCGTGACCGTGACCACCTCCCGCGTCAGCCAGGCCGTGCAGATCCGTGTGGCGGACAACGGCCCCGGCATGTCGCCCGGCGTTCAGGCCAAGATCTTCGAGCCGTTTTTTACGACCAAGCCGACCGGCACGGGTACCGGCCTGGGACTAAGCCTGAGCTACGACATCATCACGCAAGGGCATGGTGGCTCGCTGGAGGTGGAAAGTGAGGAAGGCAACGGCGCGGCATTTCTTATCACGCTGCCTGATAATGGAGTAGGCGTTTAGTTTTGAGAAGGCGCTGAGAAACTGTTGCGATTCGTGGCAGGGCGGTTTTATGCCATCAAGCAAGGATGTTATACCGATTTCGAAAAAAGGAAGTGTATCAATCCTGTCATCCCGAGCTTGTCGAGGGATCTCGGCGAGTGGAAATAGCTCCTTACGACGAGATCCCTCGCTGACGTTCGGGATGACGCCCTACTAAACGATGCGCCATGATTTTTCGGATCTGATATCAGATCGCTTTTAATTGGAACGTGACCCTGGCGGGGTAACAGGATCGACCTTGTTGCGCTTGGGGAGGGCATTTACTTTCAAGCCTTCGATCTCTGCTCTCGCTTAACCATGAACCTCTCCTGCTGGTATCAGCTTGTCCTGTGCATTGTGAGCCTCGCCTATGCCGGCTGCACGGACGGACTTGCTCCGGCAGCGACAAGCAGCGAAGGGTATCTGGTAGGCATGGCGGACGCCCGTATTTTCTACCGCGTTGAAGGAAGTGGGCCGGATACGGTCGTTGTGGTACATGGCGGTCCCGGTGCAGGCATGCAGGCCATACGGCCCGATTTCGGGCCACTGGGAGCGCACCACACGGTGATCTATTACGACCAGCGTGGCGGCGGGCACTCCACACTCCCAATCGACACCACGCATCTTGGTCCTGCGTACCACGTTGGTGATCTGGAGGCGCTGCGGCAGTTCTTTGGTCTCGACCGTATGAACGTCGTGGCCCATTCGTTCGGGGCTGTCCTCATAGCCGAATATGCCCTCCAGCACCCGGATCGCCTAGCGCGAATCGTTTTTCTCGGAGCAACGGGGCCGAGCCGGGCCGCTGCTGCCGAACTCGCCCAGGCTTCGTTTGGCAACGCCGATACGACGCTGTTGCAGCAGATGCAGGAGCCTTTGTTTGCTTTGCTTTCCGGGAACGCGGACGACCCGGTTGCAGCCTGCCGCGCCTATCACGTCGCCCACAACAAGGTGGTGGCCGCCCATCCGTCGAAGGCGCAAGGGAGCGAGTGCCTGATGGAGCCGGATGCCCTCCGTTATTACTTTCGCTACACCGCCCAGCTAGGGCCAGCGCTGTTTGGAGACTGGGACTACACGTCGCTCCGCCATGCACCGTCTGCTCCGCTGCTCGTAATCTATGGCGACGATGAACCGGAGGCCCTGGCGGTTCAGCGCCTGTGGGTAACAGGTCGGCCCGAGGGGCGGCTATTGGTTGTGCCGGAGACCGGAAAGCAGGCGCATGCGGATCAGCCCGATGTGGTTTTTTCCGCCATCGATGTGTTTTTCGACGGTCATTGGCCAGAGGGTGCTATGGCCGTTCCGTAACTGATGCCCGTGTGCATCGTAGTACGCCGCATGACTGAAGCCGAAACCACCCTCCGATCTGTGCTGCTCCGGCGCACAGGAGCTTACCTGCTCGACATCGCCGTGCTTTTTCTGGTGCTGGCCCCTTTGGGTTTTGTCGTGCAGCGCTTGCTCGGTATCTCCCCGCCTGCAACGGCACTGGAAGTCTACGTAACGCTTGTGTTCAACTTCTCGGTGCCTGCTTGGGCATATTTTACCATTTCCGACCATACCCCGCGAGGTGCAACGCTAGGCAAACGGCTGCTGGGGCTGCGGACGCAAACGCAAAACGGAGAGCGGGTGGGGCTGGGGCGTGCGTTTGGGCGCACGGCGGTCAAGATGGTGCCGTGGGAAATCGCCCATGCCTCATCTTTTTTGTTTGCCCCAGCGCTGGGAGAATTCACGATATGGAACGGAATCGGACTGGGCGTATCCTATGCGCTGTCGTTTGGGTATCTTTTCATGGCCTGGCGCACGCAGGGCCAACGGAGCATGCATGATCGGGTGGCAGGAACGCGGGTGACACGCCTCCGTTTGGAGGCGGCTACCTAGCCGATCCGAAAGCCGTACCTTATTCTCCCCATTTGTCTTCCCCATGAAAGCCTTCATAGCGACCAAGTATGGCCCGCCCGAGGTCCTGCAACTGCAGAACGTGCCTACGCCTGTTCCCGGCGACACCGACCTGCTCATCAAGATACACGCAACGACCGTTACGTCGGGCGATTGGCGCTTGCGCAGTCTTGAGGTGCCGACTGGCTTCGGGTTCATGTCGCGTTTGATATTCGGCTTCTCGAAACCCCGGAAGCCCATTCTGGGGATGGAACTCGCCGGAACGGTCGAAGCGGTTGGCACGGCGGTTACCACATTTAGTGTGGGCGATGCCGTTTTTGCGTTCAGCGATGCCCGCATGGGCGCCCACGCCGAGTATATCGTGATGCCTGCGGATGGGGTGGTGGCCCACAAGCCTGTCAACCTGAGTTTTGAAGAAGCGGCGGCGCTTTCGTTTGGCGGCACCACCGCGTTGCAGTTCTTTCAGCGTGGCAAGTTGCAGCCGGGTGAGCATGTGCTGGTCAATGGGGCGTCAGGTGGTGTAGGAACGGCGGCGGTGCAGCTGGCTAAACACTTTGGGGCCATAGTGACCGGGGTGTGCAGCACCAGCAACGTCGAGATGGTGAAAGCCATCGGAGCCGATGCGGTGATCGACTACACCCAAACGGACGTGACGAAGAGCGGCGAGACGTACGACGTCCTTGTGGATACCGCAGGGACGTTGCCGTTCTCAAGAAGCAAAAACCTGCTCAAGGAGGGCGGACGGTTGCTGTTGGTGCTCGGCACGCTGCCCAATATGCTTCAGGTGCCGTGGGTGTCGCTGACGACGAACAAAAAAGTCATCGCTGGACCCGCGTCGGCAAAGGCCGAGGACCTGCGTTTTCTGGCGGAGTTGGCCGAGGCCGGTGCCTTTACGCCGGTCATCGATCGGCGGTATCCGTTTGAGGAACTGATCGAAGCCCACCGTTATGTGGACCAGGGGCATAAGAAGGGCAACGTTGTTGTCACCCTGGTGGCGTAAGGAGCACGTCTACATCAAAGGGTTAATCCGCAACAGAAGGGGCGCTTCCGCAGCACCTGTTGCCCATGTGAACGATGAGGTATTTCCTGCTTATCCCTGCCCTGCTGCTGCTGGCTTCCTGCCAGAAGGAGGAGGCCGTGGTCGAGGCTGAGTCTGCCAACGAGACCGTGGTGCTGCTACACGGACTGGCGCGATCAGCATCATCGATGGATGAGATGGAACAGGCCTTGGCAGAGGCGGGCTATGCCACCTGTAACATTGCCTATCCCTCTACGCACCATTCCATTGCGGAACTGGCCGAGGCGCATGTGTTGCCCGCTATGCAAGCATGTGGGCAAGCCGACACCGTGCATGTAGTCACGCACTCGATGGGTGGCATCGTGGTGCGGTATTTACGCGCACAGGGACACCTCGACGCCGTAGGCCGGGTGGTGATGCTGAGTCCACCCAACCAGGGAAGTGAACTGGTAGATGCGATGGGTGACCTGTGGCTCTTCGGTGCCGTCAATGGCCCGGCAGGGTTCGAGTTGGGCACGGATGACGCCAGCGTTCCCGTGCAGTTGGGGCCCGTCGATTTCGAGTTGGGGGTGATCACGGGCGACCGGTCGCTCAATCCATTGTATTCCCATATGATTGAGGGACCCGATGATGGAAAGGTGTCCGTGGAGCGGGCGCAAGTAGAAGGCATGCGTGATTTTTTGGTCCTGCCCGCCAGCCATACCTTCATCATGAACAAGGAAGAAACGATGCGGCAAAGTCTGTATTTTCTGGCCCACGGCCACTTCGATCAGGCGGAGTAAAACGAATCTATGGCGCAAAACCGGGGGCACGTCGATATTTATTACTGTACGCAGTGCCGGTGGCTCTTGCGGGCTGCGTGGATGGCGCAGGAACTGCTGACGACGTTTGAGCAGGAAATAGAAACCCTGACGCTGCGTCCGGGCACCGGCGGCGTGTTTAAGGTGCGGGCGGACGACACACTCGTCTGGTCGCGCAAGGAAGAAGGCCGTTTCCCCGACATCACCGAGTTAAAACAGCGCGTCCGCGATGTGCTGGCCCCGGAAAAAAGCCTCGGGCACGCCGACCGCAAACGCCCCTAGCTGCCTTCCCTCAGCCATCTCTCAACCCCATGTCTATGCCATCGGATGATCAAGAAGCCCTGCTTGAGCACCTCACGTTTAGTGCCAAGGCAGGCGGGGGGTTTTTTGTATTCATGGCGGCGGTGGTGTTTGTGTTGCTGTTCTTCATCGATCCATCCGTCGGGGCCCAGGGCACCAGCTTTGGTCTGCTGGGGGTCGCATTTATCGGGTTGGCGGTGTGGCTGCTGGATTACAAACGGCGGCTGCGGCCGTGGCTGGTCGCCGCGACCGTGCGCTACGAGGCTACGTTGGTGAAAAAAGAAGGCCCGACCGAACATGGCTGGTGGGCCTTCTTCAACATCACCGACACGACAGGTACCGTGCGCCAGGGCAAAGAGCATTTTTTGGGCGAACCGCCGTGGGCCATCGGCGAGACGCTGGAGGTGTGTGTGCTTGCTGATGACCGGCGATTTTTCCCCTGCGACCTGAATCAACGAGCCGACATCGGCAAGATGACGACCGTGACATAAAAGAACCGCCCGTCAGCTACCAGCAACCGCTCGTCGGACGTGCGTTGCCGTTCGTCCATGCAGCTTGGCGATGTGCGAAGAAATGTAGATGTTGTTGCTTGTTTATGCGCGTCGGCGTTTGTTTATGCGGATGCTATCCCTTTCCCCCATCTTCTCATGAACCACACCCCCTTACGTCGTCATTTTCGGTTGCTTTTTGCAATGGTGCTACTGGGATGTGTACTTGGTAGTGTGGTGGCCTGGCTGGAATTTGGCACGTTGTTTAAGCCCGGTTTTGTATGGTGGGCACCGGGCTTTTTTGGCGTTCTTAACACCGTGGCGATCTGGAGCAGCATCCTGGCGATGCGGCGTTTATTGCTGCGGTATGTACCCTTGCGGTCGTGGTGGCAGGTCCTGATCCATACCGTAGTGCTGTTATGCACCGCCGTGGTCATCTTCCTGATGATTGAAGGCATCGATGGGACATTGTGTGTGTGGTTGGATCTTGGCCAGCCCGATCAGGTGGACGCCATGTTTGGCCCGGCCCTCGTTATTGTGATCCTGGC
The DNA here is from genome assembly GCA_030428385.1 of Rhodothermia bacterium. Lineage (GTDB taxonomy): Bacteria > Bacteroidota > Rhodothermia > Rhodothermales > JAAAOL01 > JAUIDY01. The sequence continues at coordinate 48,322 of JAUIDY010000012.1, forward strand.
CACGGTGGTTATCGGGACGCTGACCTACGCCTTCGATTTCTACCGGCAACTCCGTGATGCCCAGCAAAGCATCCTCACCGCCGAACTGCGGGCGCTGCGGGCGCAGATCAATCCGCATTTTCTGTTCAACACCCTCAACTCCATCGCGGCGCTTATCCGGTCACGTCCGGCTGAAGCAGAGGGCGTCACGGAGAAGCTGGCCGACCTGTTTCGGTATACACTGCGCGCCTCCGACCACCCCACCGTCACGCTCGCCGAAGACCTCGACGCCACACAGCTTTACATCGACATTGAGCAGGCGCGTTTTCCGGAGCGACTGCATGTCAGTGTGGAGGTGCCCGCTGAACTGCGTGCGGCGCAGGTGCCCAGCCTATTGCTGCAACCGCTCGTGGAGAACGCGGTGAAGCACGGTGTGGCAAAAACCGAAGGTCCCTGTGCCGTGCTGGTCCGGGCGGAACGCACAGGCGACACCCTCTGCCTACAGGTACGCGATACGGGCCCGGGCTTCGCCAGCACCGATCTCGATGCCGTGCTGTGTAACGGCTGCGGCCTCACCAACGTGCGCGACCGCCTGCAACTGCTCTTCGGCAAGGGAAACACACACCTACTGCTCCTGCCTGACGGCGTGGAACTGCACTTCCCGTATGCACCTGCCGAACAGCGCCTCTCTCGTTCTGCTTCGCTGGTGGCGGCTTCCTGATGCGTGTGCTGCTGGTAGACGACGAACCGCTGGCCCGCGAGCGTCTCCGGGCGATGCTGGCCGATTCCTCCGGCGAGATTGACATCGTGGGCGAGGCGGAAAACGGACGCCGCGCCGTTCCGATGATTCACACCTTGAAGCCCGACCTAGTGTTTCTGGATATTCAAATGCCAGGGCTCAATGGCTTCGACGTACTAGATTTGCTAGCTCCGCCCCGCCCTCACATCATCTTCGTTACGGCATACGATGAATACGCGCTGCGGGCCTTTGAAGTCCACGCGCTCGATTACCTGACCAAGCCCATCACGCAGGAACGGCTGGATACCGCGCTGCGGCATTTTGCCAACCACATGGCCTTGCACGATGCGGGCCGGGGCCTCGACGCGCTCCGTGCCGAGCGCGCTGCCACCGAGCCGCTCAAACGCCTCACGCTGCACACAGGCCGTCGCCTCCGCATCGTTGACCCCGCCGAGGTGCGCTACTTCGAGGCCAACGAAAAAGTCGTCTTTGCGCACCTTCGCACGGGCGGCAAACACATCATCGATTTCACGCTGCAAGAACTGGAAAGCCGCCTCGATCCCGCTGGCTGGATGCGTATCCATCGCGCCTACCTCATCAACATCGATGCCATCCGCGAACTGACGCCGTGGTTTTCGGGCACCTATCAACTCACGCTTGATGACAAGACCGTGCTGCCCGTCGCCCGCCGCCGCGCCAAAGACGTAAAAGCCATGCTGCGCGGCGTGTAGCACGTTGGTTCTATATGTCGTGGGCTTCAAGGAGCAAGCTGCGCCCGGGCATTGATTTCTTGCGTGTGCACTGTTTTTTTAGGCCTCCGCCTTCGTATCCGCCCACCGTGTGATCTCGATGACCATCAGGAGGAGATCTTTCTCACGCTGGCGACTAGCAATCGCAATAAGGAGAGAATTGAGATGACAAGGATGAACATTTGCTGGGCACCCAAGGCCTTCGTTTTTCTTAGCGCAGTTGATACGTTCGCATGAGTCGTGTTAGCAAAGACGTGCGCACTTTTCCAGTTGTATCGCGAAAGGACACGCATCTAGATGCATTAAGGAGGCATCCGAATCCGCTTGCCGCCGCCATCGGTCAGAGTATTTATGCTACGCTGAATTATACCGTGACGGAGGAGGAAGAAGGTTGGATCGACCGAATTGAAGCACACCGCGCCGAACTGTCGCAGTCGGAAGAACGGGTGGTCTGTATGGATTATGGGGCTGGGAAACGTGACTCGCGCCGCACCGCGCAGGAAATGGCGGTTGGCGTGGCCGTGGAAAACACGGTGGGGCATTTTTGCCGGGTATCTAGCAAAGGGGCCCGGTGGTGTGTTCTGCTGTTTCGGCTGATCCGGGCGGTGCGCCCGCATTCGTGTGTAGAAATGGGAGCTGCCGTGGGCATTTCGGCTGCGTATCAGGCGGCGGCCTTGCACCTCAACGCAGCGGGTTCGCTGATCACGATGGAAGGCGCGGCACCGCTGGCCGCCGTGGCGCGGCAAACCTTGCACCACCTCGGGCTGGATAACGCAACGGTGATGGCGGGAAAATTTATGGATACCCTGCCTTCCGTCCTAAAACACCAGCCCCCCATCGATTACGTGTTCGTTGATGGGCATCACGACGAAGCGGCGACGCAGGCGTATGCCGAGCAACTCTTCTCTTTTCTCGCGGATCAGGCCTTGCTTGTCTTCGATGACATCGCGTGGAACCAACCCATGAAGGGGGCTTGGCAGGCCATCGCAAACGACGACCGTATCCACCTTGCCATCGATTTGGGAACCATAGGAATTGGCCTTGTTGCGCCTACCTATCGCGGACCGCGCTTCGTTTCCTTTCCCCTCGAATAGCAAACCGGGGCCTTTCTTCCGGAAGCCAATGGCCGAGGTTCAAGGTTTTAGCAACAGGGCCAAGTGTTCGGCCTGAAGGCGTTGCCGAAGGGCCTGCGAATCTCGGCGAGAGAGGTTTTGTTCGGCCACCTGGTAATAATAAACCAGCCGACCCCGCAGTTGCGCCGCATCTTCTTCAAAGCCGAGGTCGCGAAAAATCTGGGCGCACAGTTCCAGCCGCAGTTCGTCCACTTCGCGTACCTGCACATTCACCCAATCTGTCTGCCGTGCCCACAGCCGCACGGCCACATCGTGGCGGGCATCCTTGGTAGCAATGAACTGTAACACCGCCCGCAGACGGTCCGCTGGAGTGTCGAAATGTTCAGCTGCGAACGAGTCAGCAAACGCGTGCTGCTGTTGGGTCCAGTAGTCCAGCGTTTGGCGCAGCAAATCCTGGCGGTTCTTGAAGTGCCAGTAGAAGCTGCCCTTGGTGACGCCGAGTGTCCGTGCCAGCCGCTCGACTTTGACATTTTCCACGCCTTGTTCCACGAGGCAATCAAGCGCAGCCACTAGCCAGTCGGTACGTGTCAGAGAAGATGCCATCTTAAATCTTTTGCCGAAGGTGTAACCCCAAACATACGGTGGCGTATGGAATCCATACGGTGCCGTACGGAAGATACCTTTTTTCACCTTGTTACACCACGATAGAACCATGAAAACCCCACGCTTTCTCTTCGTGCTCGTTGGCCTCTTCCTGCTGGGAGGGCCTGCCTGTGCTGCTCAGGACGCGCCCCTGCCTACCGTCATGGATGAAGTGCGCGTCCCTATGGCAGACGATGTCACGCTGCGTACCCTCGTCTTCCGCCCTGAGCAGGCGGGCACCTACCCGGTGGTGCTTTACATCCCGCCGTACGATATCGACAACCCGCATCGGCAGGCGCTGGGCACGTTCCTCGCCGCACATGGCTATGTGATGGTGATGCAGGCTCCACGGGGCAAGTACGGCTCCGACGGCACCTATCTGCCCTTCATTGATGAGGTGCCCGACCTGATGGCCACGCTCGAATGGGCGCTGGTGCAGCCGTGGAGCAATGGCGATGTGGGGATTTATGGAAGCTCCTCGTCCAGCTATTCGGGGCAACTATTGGCGGCAACGCAGCATCCAGCCATCAAGGCGCTGGTGAACAAGTCAGGGCTGACCGACACGCAGGACTTGTTTTTCCCCGGCGGGACGTTTCGGCTGAACACGCTTTATCCGTGGCTCACCTTTTTCTATCTCGGCGAGCGTTTTCCCTTCGACCAGTGGCCGGCCCGCTTCGAGGCGTGGCCCGTGTCAAGCGGATTCGGATGGGAGCCGGGCTTGCTCGATCGGATGGCGCAACAGGGCATGGTGGATGTTGCCAAGATCGAGGTGCCCACATTGCATATCACCGGCTGGAACGACGTGGTGTATCGCCACACGCTGCGGCTCTTTGAAGGCATTGCCGAGAACAGGGGAGGCACGGTGCCTCAAAAGCTCATAATGGGGCCGTGGATGCACAACTACGACGGCGAGCAAACCCAATTTGGCGATGTGGATTATGGCCCCGATAGCCAACTCAGCACCGAAGCGGAGCGGGCGGAGGTGCTGGCATGGTTCGACCAGCACCTGAAGGGCGAACCGAAAAACAATACCCAAGCCCCGGTGCGTGTGTTTGTGATGGGGGAGAACCAGTGGGTCGAGTCGGAGCAGTGGCCGTTGGCTGGAACAACGGAGAAGCGCTGGTACCTCGCCCCGAGCGGGACACTTTCGGAAGATGCACCAACGGGCACGGAGCAAATGTCGTTTACTTATGATCCTGCCCATCCCGTTCCGTCGTATGGGGGCGTCAATTCGCATCTGTTCCCCGAGGACGCAGGCCCCCGTGACCAGGCTCCGTTTGCAGAGCGGAGCGACGTGCTGGTGTTTACCTCGGCCCCGATAGAAGACACGTATACACTCGCCGGACGAATCCGAATGGTACTGTACGCTGCCACCGATGCGCCCGACACCGACTTCACCGCTAAGCTGGTTGTCATCCGCCCCGATGGGTATCAGATGATTGTCGAAGATGGCATCGTGCGGGCGCGCTACCACAACGGCTACCCTGTTGCCACACCAATCACGCCTGGCGAAGTGTTCCGCTACGAAATAGACCTTGGGTGGACGGCGTTGAGGCTAGAGGCAGGCGAGCGGCTGGGGGTGCATATTTCCAGCAGCAACTTTCCCAAGTACGCGCGCAACCCCAACACCGGCGACGATCCGCTGCACGCGACCTCCTTTCAGCCCGCTACACAAACCATACATCTGTCGCCCGCCCAGCCGTCTCACCTGGTACTTACGGTGGTGGATTAGGAAAGGGTCGTGGCCTGCGCAAGTGCTCTCGTAGCGATTTTGTTTCCGCCTTATTAGTCCGTCGCGCGATTGGCGCACGTAAACGTCGTGTCCCACGATGTCCTCTTGATCGCGTCTCGTTGTGAAAGGGCGAAAAACCAACACGCTCGCTGGATGCTAATGACATTCTTGTTCTTTCAGGGACGAAAGAACCAAAGTCCTGCCGCCTCCGAAACGCACGAACCCCGATCCAACCCCGCCTACTCCGTACCCAACGGGCACAAAATACAACGCAATCCCGAATCGCCCCGGTGATGCCCATTGGCTAAACGCACCGGGGTTCCACCCTCCGCGCCCATGCCACGGAGGCGGCATTGGTGCTCGGTTCCAGTGCCTTATCAACCGATCACCGTTTGAAAGATGCACCGTTGCCAGCGTAGAGCACCGTTGCCAGCGTAGAGCACCGTTGCCATGAAAAAGGACAAAACCAACAAGTACGCAGCAGGCGACAGCGAGGTGTACCTGTACGCTTCTTAAAGCGAAGGGGTGGTGCTGTTTACGGCATAGAGATACGCCTCGTTCAACAGCGCAAAAAGGGTGTCGGATAGGTGCTCGTACTCTTCCTGCACCACTCCCTCAAAGCCATAGTCATTCCAGGATCCCATGCCGCCAAATACCCAGGCCGCCTGCGCTGCTGCAAGCAGTTGCGCCGCGTCCAACGAGAGCAACCCCGGCGGTGCCAGATCACTCGGTGCCGCGTCGGCGAGATCGGTGGTGTGCAACGCACGAAGGCCACGCTGAAATGCCTCAATGAAACCAGACAGGTGGTGGGTATCGGCGAACGTGGAGAGCGTCTCCAGGTTGTTAATCAGGTCCGATTTGATGGGGGCAGGGGGGCGTGCGTCAAGGGGCGCTGTTTGTTGGTGGCGCAGCAGGCAGCCATAGGTGACCTGCCAAATTAGCCTGTCGGGGTGGTCCTGGTCGCCGATGTTCCAGCGTGCTTTCCAAAAGTCGCTGCCTGAAGGGTGAATGGCCTCGATAAACCAATGGCCGCCACCGCCGATGAAGGCCACCGTCATGCGGTCGGAGAAGTCGGTCTGGTCCGACGGTTCATAGACCAACCGTAGCCCATAAACTCCTTCCTGTTGCATCCGCGTCAGCCACGCGACGGGATCATCGGCAAAGCGGGTTTCGCCCCAGGTGCCGTCCTGAGATTGGAACGCCACAAAGCGCACCCACTCACAGAACATAAAAGCGGGATGGTGGGGATAGAACCCTTCGTCGGCATGTCCGCCATCGCGCAGCATCGCATTGCCGTAAAGGGTCAGGGCGATCGCCTGCGAAATGGTTCCTTGCATCGCGGCGGGTGTTCGCTATTCGGTGGAGGCGATTTCTGCGGAGGCTGTAATCGGTCCATACACGGCGTCGCGGAACGCTTTGTGCAGGCCCACCTGATCGAAGGGCATCAGTTGCACGAATAGCACGGCGGTGAGGTCGTTCGTCGGGTCAACCCAGAACAGCGTGCTGGCCGCGCCGTCCCAGAAAAACTCACCGACGACGCCGTTATTCTCTTCCGCCGAGGCGGGCGGACGCAGGCGCACGGCGAAGTCAACTCCGAAGCCGACCTGCCCCTTGCTGGGCAACCACGACCGTTCTTCCACATCGTCGGACAAGTGGCTCGTGGCCATCAGTTGCACGGTTTCGGGTTGGAGGATGCGTACGCCGTCGAGTTCGCCTTCGTGGGCGAGCATCTGCGCGAAGCGGCTGTAGTTGTCGATGGTCGCGGTGAAGCCAAAGCCGCCGGGCGTCAGGGGCCATTCGTTCGTGTTGAAGGAATGGATCGCTTCATCGGGGATGCGGGTGAGGACGGAGTCTTCGCGGCTGCGGCGGTAGACGGCGGCGAGGCGGTCGCGGTCTTCTTCGGGCACAAAGTAGCGCGTCTCGGTCATGCCGAGCGGGTCGAAGATGTGCTCCTGCACGTATTCATCGAACGGTTGGCCGGAGAGCCGCTCCACGAGAAACGCCTGCACATCCACCGACGGCCCGTAGGCCCACCGTTCGCCGGGGTGGAAAAACAGCGGCACGCTGCCCAGCTTTTCCGCCATCTGCGTCAGGGTGTTGTTGCGGTCCATCGCGTTGGCTTCCTGTGACAGGGTGCGAACAGCTTCCGGCGCGTCGCCCGTGGCAAAACCAGCGGTGTGGCGCGTGATGTCGCGGATCGTGATCGGGCGGCGGGGCGCTTCGTAGATCGGGTTGCCGTCTGCGTCTTCGCCTGCGTACACGCGCATGTTGGCGAACTCGGGCGCATACTGCGACAGCGAATCGTCGAGTTGAAACGCGCCGTCTTCGTACAGCGTCATCAGCGCCACGCCCGTGATGGGCTTCGTCATAGAGTAGATCTGCACGATGGTGTTGCGGGCCATCGGCACCTCGTTCTCGATGTCGGCCATGCCGAAGGCGTTAAAATAGGCTTCTTCGCCGTCTTCGTAGATCAGCGTGGAAACGCCAGCGATCATGCCTGCATCGGTCAGGCCGCTGAGGGTGCTGTTGAGGCGTTCAACGGCGGCATCGTCAATGATTTGCGTCGGTGCCGCGTCGGTGGTGGTTTCGGAGTCGGGGGTTTCGGCAGTGCAAGCGCTCAGCACAAGCAGCGCGAGGAGGAAGGCATGAGGGACGAATCGCATAATAGCGGTCGGGGGTGAGGTGAGGGGGGTGAGCGGCCCTAGTATACCGCATGGCATCAACCGCTGCAATGTTTGCGAAAAGGAAGGGCAACGGTCTTCCTTTCGATGGTGTTGGTCAGGGTGGTGTCGTATTTTGCCGCGGTTGCTCATTCAGTTCTCATCGCCATGACCCGTTTTTCGAACCGATTTGCCTGGAGCCTTGTGCTGATTCTGCTGCTGACGCCCGCGTGCAGCCGCATCTATTACAACACGATGGAAAGCTTCGGCTACCAGAAGCGCGAAATCCTTGTGGACCGGGTGGAAGACACGCGTGAGAGCCAGGAAGAAGCGAAGGAGCAGTTTCAGACGGCGCTGGAGCGGTTTAGCGAACTGACCAACTTCGACGGCGGCGACCTCGAAAAGCTCTACAACCGCCTCGAAAAAGAGTTTGAACGCAGCGAGAAACGCGCCGAGGACGTGCGCGATCACATCGATGACGTGGAAGATGTGGCGCAGGCGATGTTCCGCGAATGGGAGCAGGAGTTGGAGCAGTACAGCGATGCCAACCTGCGCCGCGCCAGCGAAGAGCAACTGGAAACCACGCGGGCCGAATACGACCAACTGCTGCGGGCCATGCGCCGCGCCGAGGACAAGATGGACCCCGTGCTCGACACGTTCCGCGATCAGGTGCTATTCCTCAAGCACAACCTCAACGCCCGCGCCATCAGCTCGCTCGAAAACACGGTGGCGGGACTGGAAACCGACGTGGGTGCGCTCATCGCCGACATGGAAGCCTCCATCGACGAAGCCTCCCGCTTCATCGACGGGATGCAGGGGTAACTTTTTGGGCCACCCCCTTGACCGTGGACTATACTCCACCCTTTATCTTCTGCGCCGAACGAACCTTTTCGATCAAACGGTGCAGTTATGAACAAGCAGAAAGGGAAGCAACAGCAGCCTGGTGTGGCAGCGATTGACGGGTCTTCAACGGTGGAAGAATCCCTGCCGATTGCCTGTAACCTGGAGGTGCTGCCTGCTGAAGAGCGGGCCATGCATGTGTCTGAAAACATTCGCCTGTTTCAGGCCGTCGAGGCGATTGAAGAAACGACCAGCGGGTACGCGTTTCGGTTGCCTGCACACGCGGACTTTATTATGCAGGCGGCCCGGTTTATGTCGCTCGAACGGATGTGTTGTCCGTTTTTCCGTTTTCACCTCATCCTCGAACCGGCCCACGGTGCAGTATGGCTTCAACTGGAGGGACAGGAAGGCGTGAAGCCGTTTGTTGCGCAGGCCATTCTGCCACAGCTAAGCTCAGAGGTCGCAGGGAGAGGGTAGTTACAGGCACAGCGAGGAGACAGAAACGTCCGTGCAGGTGCCGTCGCAGACCGTAAGCACTTTGCGGATCTGTTCCTGATGACGCTGTAGCTCGGCGATTTGTGCGTCGAGGCGGGTCAGTTTCTCGGTAAGCTGATCGGGAAGGTGCCTGCACGGCGTGGTGCTTTGCTCAAACTGATCGAGCAAGGCAGTAATTTCCTTAAGGGTAAAGCCGAGCTTTTTGAGGGGCTGGGTATATCGAAGCCGTGTCAGTGCCGCCTCAGGGTAATCCTTGTAGTTGTTGGTTCGGCGTATCGTGCGGTCGGCGCGAATCAGGCCTACTTTTTCATAAAAGCGGATCGTGTCTCGTGAGAAGCCGCTCCGCCGGGAGAGTTCACCAATAAGCATACGGAAGCCGGGCTTTTAAGCAGGAAGACCCGGTCTATATGAAGCGCAGCGCCCCATGTTTCAGGTTGCCTGTTGGTTAGCGAGGAGAGAGGAAGGCAGGGATTAATGAACATGAATAACCGGTTGGGTGATGGTTTGTCCGTTCGCCTCAGCGCGAAGGACGTACAGTCCGCTCGGAAGCGAATCCGCGTTCCAAGTGACCGCGTGCGTGCCCTGCCCAAGCCATCCGTCGTGCAGCAGCGCGACCTGTCGGCCTAGTCCGTCATATATGGCCAGTTGCACGGACTGGGGCGTGTCCAGCGTAAGGGTGAACTGCGTAGATTCGGCAAACGGATTGGGATACGGTGCGGAGAGTTGATGGTTCGTTGGAACGTCGGGTGCCTCGGCAATACTGACCTGAATTGATGGATCGGTGTAGATGGCGAAATTGACCGTTTGGATGCCCGTGTTGGTCTCGGAGAAATCACCACCCACGTACAGGCTGTTGCCACTGGCATCGAAGGCGTAGACGTCGCCCGTGGTGCCTCGGAGGCTGAGGAGGCCGCCGCCCACGTCGTGCCACATGCCGCCGCTCCACCGGGCGAGGGCATCGGCGTTGGGGTTGTTGCCTGCGTTGGAAAACACGCCGCCCACGTACAGGTCTTTGCCAATGTCGGCGAGTTCGTAGACGTAAAAGTCAAGCGGCTCGCCGACAGCGTTCCATCCCGCGCCGTCCCACCGAGCGAGGTAGCTGGCCCCCGGCGTCCCGCCCGCGTTGAGGAAACGCCCCCCGGCATACAGGTCGCCATTGCTGACGGCCAGGGCATGCACCGCCCCGCTGAGTCCCGTCCCTACGCTTTGCCACGCTGCGCCATCCCACTGGGCGATGTTGTCCGCCTGGATGTTGCCCCCGGCGTCGAGGAAGGCGCCGCCCGCCACGAGGGTGCCGCCGTGGAACGCCAGGGCATCCACACGGCCCGTCAGCCCCGTTCCGAGGCTGTGCCACTGGCTACCATCCCACCGGGCCACATAATCGGCATCGGGCAGGCCGCCGCCATCGACAAAGAAACCGCCCGCGTACAGGTCGTCGCCATCAAAAAGCAGCGCGTTGACGCCCAGAAACGCGTCGTTGTTGAGGGGCATGAGGCCGGTGCCCAGGTTGTCCCATTGGCTGCCATCCCAGCGGGCCACGCCATCGGCGTTAGAGAGACCGCCCGCGTTGAAGAAGGCCCCGCCCACGTACAGGTCGTCGCCCTTAAAGGCCAGCGCATTGACGACCCCATTGAGTCCTTCGCCGACGTTGCGCCACCCAGTGCCGTCCCAATGCGCGATGCCGCCGAGTCCGGTGGCGTGATTGCCTTCGGGGTTGAGGAAGTCGCCGCCGATATACACATCGTCGCCCTTTACAGCAACCGCATACACGGTGCCCGTGACCCCATTGCCTACCGGACGCCATGCTTGGCCTGTCCAGCGCACGAAGTTGGTGTAGTTGAAGTTGAGGCCTCCGCCTTCGTTGAGAATGGTGCCGCCTGCGTACAGGTCATCGCCGAAGGCGGCAAGGGTGGTGGGAATACCGAGCAGCCCCGCGCCGAGGTCGCGCCATGCGGCACCATCCCACTGGGCAATGCCGCCCGCGCCGGACGCCACACCGCCTTCCGGGTTGAAGAAGTTGCCGCTCGCATACAAGGCGTCGTTGTACACATGCAGATCATAAACTTCTTCGGTGATGCCCACGCCCACGTTTTGCCACGCGGCGCCGTCCCACTGGGCAATGTAGTCGGCGTCCGTGTTGCCACCTGCGTCCGTAAAGTCGCCACCGGCATACAACGTGCCGTTGTACACTTCGAGGGTGTTCACATTGCGGTTGAGTCCGGTGCCGAGGTTGTGCCACTGGCCGCCATCCCACCGGGCCACGCGGTCGGCGTCGGTGTTGCCGCCCGCGTCGCGGAATTCGCCCGCCGCGAACAGGTCGTTGCCCATCACCGTCAGCGCCAAGACTTCGCCGTTGAGGCCGGTGCCGATGCTGTGCCACTGGCTGCCATCCCACCGGGCGAGGTTGTCGGCGTTGGCATTGCCGCCTGCGTTGTTAAAGAGGCCGCCGATGTACAGATCGCCGCCCAGGACCGCGAGGGCATTCACCGTGCCGTTAAACGCCGTGCCCAGGCTTCGCCACTGCTCGCCGTCCCATTGCGCCACCGTGCGGATATTGCCACCCGACAGTTGGAACGCGCCGCCCACAAACAGGTCGTCGCCGATAAAAGCCAGCGCCAGCACCGTACCCAAAACGGTCTCCGTCCCGATGGTTTCCCACTGCGCCCCATCCCAGCGGACGAGTCCCTGGAAGCCGCCGACATACAAGTAGCCATCGTGGGCCAGCAAGGCGGTGGGTTGCTGAGCACCGTTCAGGTTCAGGCGGGCGTAGGCCAGGCCGCTGAATTGGGTATCCCAGCCGTCCTGCTGGTCGGTTTTTACGAAGCGTGGCGTCCCATCGGCATGGGGGTGCAGCGTGTAGCCTGTCACATCGAAGCTGCCTTGGGCGTCGGTGCGGAGTGTGCCATCGGCGTTGAGGGCGGTGGCGAGGGCGGGCAACGCAGACAAACCCTGGGGCTGCGGCTGGGCGTTGGCCATCCGGGAAGGGAGAAACAGGAAGAAGAGCGCAAAAACAACAGTGGCTTTCATAATGCGACGGAATAGACAAGAAATGATGGAAGCGAGATGGTGCGTTGCTCCTGCCGGTGCTATTTCGTAAGCTTTCCCATTCGACAAAAAGGGGCGAAGGCGTAGCGCGTGCAAGGACGTACCCTATCTGCGCAAAAGCCGCGTGTGGGAAGTCATGATCTCCTTTTTTTAGTGTGGCGTGGCAACAGGAAGCGTATGGCGAAGCCAACGGAGACGGTGGAACTATTAAAGCGCCTGCGGGCGGGTGACCGCGATGCGTTCGAGCGGTTGTATGCGCGGGTGTACGACGACCTCCGCGCCATCGCGCGGCGCAAGCTGGCGCAGGAGCACGACCGCAAAGGGCTTAGCACCACCGTACTGGTGCATGAAGCCTTCCTGCGCTTCAACGCCACCGACCAACTCGATGTAAAAAACCAGGCCCACTTCAAGGCCGTGGTGGCGCAGGCCATGCGGCGGGTGCTGTGGGACGTGGCGCGGCGCATCCGGGCGGAAAAACGCGGTGGCAACGCCCCTCATTTTTCGTTTCAGGACGAGTTGCACCTCGGCCGCCCCGTGCATACCGTCGAGGAAATCATCAACCTGCATCTGTCGCTGGAGCGGTTGGGCAAGCTGGACGAACGCAAGGCCAACGTTGTCACCTGTCGCTTTTTTGCGGAGATGGAGTACGAAGAAATCGCCGAGGCGCTGAATATCTCGGTCTCCACCGTGCAGCGCGACTGGAACGCCGCGCGGGCGTTGCTCAGCCGCTGGTTTAACGAAGGCGCCTCTGCGGCATAACGCCTGCTTTGCCACCCGCCAACATGGAACTCACCCCCGAACGCTGGGCGCAAATCGAGGCGCTTTTCCACGACGCGCTGGCACTGCCAGCGGATGAACGGCCTGCGTTTCTAGAGCAGCAATGCGATGATGCGGCGTTGCGTACGGAGGTGCTGCTGCTGCTAGATGCCCACGCGGAGCCCGCGCCCATCTTCGAGAAAAAAACGGAGACGCTGGCGACGGATCTCGCCGAGGCGGCAGAAATCTCCCACCACCAGCATATCGGGCCGTACCGCATCCTGCGGTTGTTGGGGCAGGGGGGCATGGGAAGCGTATACCTCGCGCAGCACGAAGAAATGAACGCCGCTGTGGCGCTGAAGGTCGTCCGCGACGTGTTTGCGGCGCCGCAGCACCTGGCGCGGTTTCGTGCCGAACACCGCCTGTTGGCACGCCTGAATCACCCCGGTATTGCGCGCATCCTTCATGCGGGCGTCACCGACCAAGGCGTGCCGTATTTCGCGATGGAGTATGTGGAAGGCCGCCCCATCACGGACTATTGCGATGAGCAGCGGCTGTCGGTGCAGGCGCGGGTGGCGTTGTTTGTAGAGGTGTGTGCGGCGGTGTACGACGCCCACCGCAACCTGATTGTGCACCGCGACCTCAAACCGTCCAACATTCTCGTGACTGAAGCAGGCGAGGTGAAGCTGCTCGACTTTGGTATTGCCAAGCTGCTGGCGCATGAGTCCAGCGAGGCAGCCGCAAAAACCACCGGCGCGTTGATGACGCCCGCCTATGCCGCCCCCGAGCAGGTCCGGGGCGAAGACGCCATCCTGGCGACGGATGTGTATGCGCTCGGCGTGTTGCTGCACGAACTGCTGACGGGCCACCATCCGTATGCCCACGGCGACCGTTTGCCGCATGAGGTGAGCGAGGCCGTGCTTCATGCCGAGCCGCGCAAGCCCTCTACCCAAACGCTGGAGCCTGCAGCCGTGGCAAAGCGGGGTGGGACGCAGGCCCACCTGCGTCGCCAACTGCAAGGCGATCTCGACACCATCTGCCTGAAGGCGCTGCACAAGGATGCCCACGCGCGGTATGCCTCGGCGGGAGAATTGCGGGCCGACCTGGAGCGCTACCTGCAGGGGTTGCCGGTACTGGCCCAGCCCCGCACGGTGCAGTATCACCTGCGGAAGTTCGTTAGCCGTAACCGGGTGGCGGTGACTGTTGCCAGCCTCGTAGTGCTGGCTTTTCTGGCGACGGTTGGGTTTTACACCGCCCAACTGACACAGCAGCGCAACCGTGCCCGCCTCGAAGCGCAGAAGGCCCAGCAGGTGAGCGACTATCTGGTGCGGTTGTTTGAGGCCAGCGACCCCTATACCGCCATTCCCGCTGACAGCCAGCGTGTGGAGACGTTGCTTCAGCAAGGCGTGGCGCGTGTGGACGAACTAGCCGACCAGCCCGACGTGCAGGCGCAGATGCTGCGGGTACTGGGCGATGTGTATGTGCAGCGCAGCCAGTATGACCGCGCCGAGTTGCTGCTGCGGCAGGCCGTTGTGCTGCATCGGGAGCACGAGAGCGCTGACCTCGAAATGGGCGAAAGCCTGGCCAGCCTCGGCGTCTGGTTTTATTACACCGATGCCCTCGATAGCGCGGCGGTGTTGCTGAACGACGCCATCGGGTTTTTCGAACGCCATCAACCCGAAGCGGCGGCTTCTTTGGCCGACGCGCTGAACCACCTCGGCGTGGTGGTGCGGCAGCAGGGCGACTACGAAGCCGCGATTGCGCACCATCGGCGGGCGGTGGCGCTGCGCAAGGCGTTGCACCCGGAGCCGCACCGCGACGTAGCAGAAAGTCTCAACAACCTCGCCGTGAGTCTGTACCAACAGGGCGACTATGCCGCCGCCGAGCCGTATTACGCGGAGGCGTTGCAGGTGGATCAAGCCGTTTTTGGGCCGCAGCATCCCAACGTGGCCAACGTACTCGCCAATTTGGGCAAGCTGTATGAATTACAGGGCGACTATGTGCGGGCCGAGTCGCTGCTCGTCGCAGCCATCCAGATCCGCCGCGACCGTTTGCCCGCGCCACATTACGATGTGGCGGTGGGACTGAATCAACTGGCGCAGTTGATGCTTCACGAAGAAGCCTACGACCGTGCGGCCGCCTACGCCGAAGAAAGCCTCGCCATCCGCGAAGCCCTGTTCGGGCCGCAGCATTCGCGCGTGGCAACGGCGCTGAGCACGCTGGCCATTATTTCCAAGACGCAGGGCGATTATGCCCGTGCCGAAGCACAAACGCAGCGTACGCTGGACATCTACATCGCCAACCTGGGGCCGCGCCACCATTTCTCCGGCATCATGTATTGCAACCTCGGCGATTTGTACTACCTGCAACAGCGCTATGCCGAGGCCGAAGCTGCCTATCAGGAAGGCTTATCGATTCTCGCAGAGGTGCTCCCTGCGGATCACTGGCAACTCGCGTTCAACCGCAGCTTGTTCGCGCAGGTGTGGATGGCGCAGCATCGCTTCGCCGAGGCCGAACCGCTACTCATGGAGGGCTATACGGTACTGAATAACCAGTTTGGGGCGTCGCATGCCCGCAGCCGCGAAGCCCTGGATCGCGTCATTCAGTTGTATGAAGCCTGGGGCAAACCCGCCGCCGCTGAAGCCTATCGGGCCCTTCGGATCCTCTGATTTTCTGGTTTTCTTTTGTGGAAGCGCTATTCCTAACCATTGCATAAAGCTTTGATAATCATCCGGTATGGACCGGGGCATAATTTGGCGACAGCTCCCATCGGTGTGATTCTTATTCACACACCTGCATACCGCCACCATGCTCTATTCCCTCTTTGTACGCCGCGCCTTTCGGGCGGGGCTGTTTGTGTGCTTGTTATCGATGCCGCTGGTTGGACGGGCCCAGGCCGAATGGCCTGACCAATGTCCCAATATTTTGGCTGAGGCCCATGAGCTGCTGGATGCCCATGCCTTTGCCGTCGCGGCCGAACGGCTGGAGCCGTGTATTGGCAGTTCGCAGCTTGCCGTCTATGAACAGGCACAGGTTTTTGTCCTGCTGGCTGAAGCGTATTATGAGCAGCAGAAGGTCTCCCAGGCCATCGCCACGCTGGAAACCTTGCTCAACTTCTACACCGAGGTCGCTGTTGAGAACCTGGAGACGGATGCAGATCTGAAACAGGTGCTCCTGGATCTGCAAGCTGGTATGGGCAGCGCGGATGCCACATATGAATACTGGCGGCGCATCGGAGATCGGTTGTTTGAGGCGAAAGCCTACATCGAAGCTACCGCTGCGTTTGACGAAGCGCTGATGGTGCATCCAAACGACGCGTATGCGATGGCGCGTATGAAGCTGGCAGCGGTGTTCGACGAGCAGGGCGTAGCAACCACCGTGGATGCCCAGCCCGAAATCGAGGGCGGGGTGGCGGTCATTTATGAGGAACTCCGCTACCCAAAAGAAGCCCGCCGCATGGCGGTGGAAGGCAACGTGGTGGTGCGCGCCGTCGTGGATGCCGATGGCACCGTGACCCACGCCGAAATCCTGCGCGGCCTTGGGTATGGCTGCGACGAAGAGGTGCTGCGGGTGGTGCAAACGCTCACCTACACCCCGGCGCTATACATGAAGCAAGCGGTCCCCGCGTACCTCGTCGTGCCCGTCCAATTCCGCCTTAGAAATTAAGCACGGATTGTACGGATGTTGTCATGTCGGGCCTGATCATCTTGCATGACACAAACAGGACGTACACCCCTATCACTCGTCATCGCGAGGAGCCAACGGCGACGTGGCGATCTCACCCCGATAGCAACTAGCACCACAGACGGGGTGAGATCACCACAGGATTTGCGATCTTTCGTGATGACAAAAAAGGGTGTTTTGCGCAATTCCTGTTGTTTACCCTGAGGGCGTGATCCCCAGCCGGGTAGGCATGGCTTCGCCTTCGCTGTGCAGATACACTTCGTGCGCTTCCTGCGCATACGGGATCTCGAAGCGCTCAAACTGGCGCTCCACAATATGAGGCGGCAGCGCGTGGGTGCGCTGGTCATTGCGTGCAAGCAGCGTGGTCTGCGAGGGGTTAAACGCCATCAGCCGGACCAACGCGCCATACGCAAAGCCTAGCTCGATCAACGCGCTGCGGCGCTCGCGCATCAGGTTGGTGGCATCCCACACCACCACGCGGTTGGCTGCCAGCGCCTGCTTCAGGTCTTGCTTGGCTGCTTGCACCACTTGCCCCTCGTGTTTGTGGTTGCGCCGGTCACCAAACAGGCGTTGCCGGATCTCGTCGAGCGAAATGCGAACGGCGTTGGGGAGGTGCGTGTCCGCCCATGTGCTTTTTCCAGAACCCGCCACGCCACACATCACATACAGGGTGGGAAACGGCTTCGTGTACCGGTAGCTGCGGGCGATGGCTTCTTCAACGGAGTGGATGACATCGTTCTCGACATCGCGCACGGCCTGGGCATGGGCCACCGCCTTCATCTCTGCAGATTCATCGCCAAAGGCATCGTTGAGGGCTTCGGCCCAGGTCGTGTGGCGCGGCGGTGCCTCCGCCACGTCTTCTTCTTCGCAGCGCAGGTAATAGAAGTCGAGCGCCTGTAGCTGCTTGTCCAGGTCGGCGCAAATGCGCCCACGCAGGTCGGCCTGTTCCAGTGCATACAGCAAGCGGGGCGAGGCATGGCGCGCCAGCCGCAGGTAGGCCCCGGCATCGGCGTTGCGCCGCGAGAGCCGCAGCGGGTCGTGGTGATGCCCGACGAGGCCGAGGATGGCATGCAGCCGCGCTCCGGTGATGCCCAGTGCGGGCAGTCGCTTGCCAAGGTAAGACCGTCCCCGGTCGGCATGGCGCGGCGAGACCATCCGCTCGCGGCCACCGATGAGTTCACGACGGGTCGTGAGGGGCTTTGCGATGTCGTGAAATGCTGTGGCTACAAGCAGCGCGGCCCGCTCCTCTGCCGACAGCGCCCATGTGTCGAGGGATTCCTGCAACGCCGCCAGCACCATCTCGGTGTGAATCCGCACATTGCCCTCGCCATGCCACTCCGGGTCCTGTTCGGTGTGTTCTAACTCATGCAACAGCGGCAGCGCAGCGCCAAAGTGATCCATCACATCTGGCAGATGCAAAGAAGCGCCCGTCAACAGGTTTTGATAAAGGGTTGTGGTGGTATCGGTCATCGTTTATTCCCCCGCGAGTTCGTTCGGAATGATGGGGGCGTACATCCAATGCTGGTCGGTTTGTACATGGTGCGGCCGCACCCACTTCGCCACCGAAGTGCCAAATGCATCAAACGGAAACGCCTCGGCGCGGCGGACCACATAGCCTTCGGTTGTAGACGGATCTATGGTGAGGGCTTCGATGTGTGCAGCATCCCACATGCCCCGGTACAATTCAGGCGGTGTCGGCAGGTTCAGCAGGTGCGCCCATTCCCGCGTGTCGTCCCACGAGAGGCACGTGTTGGTCTCGTCCCAGATCGAAAACAGATAGAAGTAGCCCTGCAAGCCCGTGTAGGCGATGGAGTGGCGGGCGTACAGGTTTTCGCCGCAGAGCCGCCAGCGTTCGGGGATCTGATAGCCGAGCTCGGCCTGAAGCCGTTTTACCCAGTCCCGCGAGGGGTGATGGCGCGAGTCGAGCGAGCGAGCGTGGAGGCCGTCGCGGTACATGGTTGTGTTTTCGCCATCCATTTTCTCCGTGACCACCACATCGACGCCCTCAAAGAAGGCTACGTCCACCATGCGGAGGTCGTCGGTAGAAGCACCGGGCGACCAGGGCAAATGGGACGTGCGGGGATATTTGGTCCGGGGCGACATAACAACAGCGGCTTAAACGAGACGGGGTAATACTACCCGCTGGCTCCGTCTCCTGATGAACGGATGGGAATTGCCGCTACGACCGCACCACTTCTGGAGCCGGGGTTTCCGCGGTGTTGTGCACGCCTTCGGTTTCTTCATCGCGCGGCTCTGGCAGGCCCGCCCGAACCAGAAACGCCATCGCCACCATCGCCACGGCTCCGATGACCGTGTTACTGATGTACCCGTATTGCATGTACGCCAGCCCGGCATAGGCCGCGCCGAGGCTGATGCCCATCTGTCCAAGGGCCACCGTCATGCTCATCAGCACACCGCGCCGCTCCGAGGAAACCAGGGCCGACACGAGCGACTGGAGCGGGCTAATGCGCATTGCCACCATCACCATGGCGAGCGCAAAAAAGCCGTACGCAATCCACGGGTTGGTCACCACGTAGGTGGTGGCTACCATCACAACCGCCAGCCCGAAGCACGAGATGATGATCAGCGGTTTGCGCCCGACGGAGTCCGACAGCCGTCCCGCAAGTGGACCCGCGATGACGTTG
This sequence comes from Rhodothermia bacterium, assembly GCA_030428385.1. Classification (GTDB taxonomy): domain Bacteria; phylum Bacteroidota; class Rhodothermia; order Rhodothermales; family JAAAOL01; genus JAUIDY01. Next base: position 67,361 of record JAUIDY010000012.1, read on the forward strand.
GCGATGCCGCCCACCAAAAACATGGAGGCCACGGCTTCGCTGCTGATACCCAGGGCTTCTTCAAGCCAGGTCGGCAAATAGATCACGTACAGCCCGATCCCGAAGAACATGAGGAAGTAAACGCCTGTTGCGATGGCGATATTGGGAATCTTGATCAACTCCCAGTAATTACGCAACGATCCAGAAATACTCAGGCGGTTCGTGTCGCGGGCGACGTTGGGTTGGGGGACGAAGAACCAGATGAGCAGCCACGCCACGCCCATCGTGACGGCAAAGGCAAGGAACGGGATGCGGAAGTCGAACCAGCCGGCCAGCATCGTACCGAGCGGAATGCCGATGATTTGCCCGAAGGCAATGCCGCTCATAATCCAGCCGTTGGCCCAGCCGCGCCGGTCATACGGGAAATAGTCGCCCACATACGACACTGCCGCACCGCTCAGCATCCCGCCACCGGCCCCGGCCAATCCGCGCAGGACGAGCAGGGAGAAGAAGGTGTTGGCGAAGCCGTGAAGGATGAGCGCGGCCGCCGTAAATCCAGTACCATAGAGCAACACCCGCCGCCGCCCCACTTTGTCTGAAATCGGCCCCATGATGAGGGCGAAGACGCTGAGCATCACTCCGTAGGCGGTGACCAGCAACCCCAGCCGCGCTTCGGGTACTTGTAACGCCTCGCCGATGCGGGGCAAGATGGGGGCGACGATGATGACCTGGCTGCTGGCGGAAAACACCATCAGCCACAGGGCGAGCAGGATGAGGTTGGTATTCGGTTTGGGCGTCATGCTGGGCGGCAGCCCCCACGTTCAACAATTAAAAACCGTTGCAACAACCAAGACCGAGGCGTCGGGTTTCGGGCGCGACGTGGAAAGGCGCGCCCAGACGGTGTCTTGTCGTGCGCTTTGCCTGAAGTACACGGCGGCTTCATTTTGGATCAGCCGGAAGGTGTGCCGGTCTGCAAGCAGATGCTGCCTTCCCTACGGACGTTGCAGCACTTGGATGCGGGCAGGTGCACCTCCATCACCATCTCTCTTGCCTGCCAAATACCAGGAAAGAAAAGCAAAGCTGCGCGGCGTTAGCAAAAACATTGCCCGTTTTCGGCGCGAAACCGTGAAGATACCACGTACTGGATGATCGTAACGAAACCATAATGCAGGCATAATGGCAGGGTAACAACCGCCGTCTACTTTTGCGGTGCAACCTGCTCTACAGCTATTTCCCCACCACGACATTTCTTACCCATCTTACATGCAACCCTCACTTTTTGGGCGGGCGCTTGTTGGTTTCCTGCTAGCCTTGCTGCTGGGAGTCCTGCCCGCCGTGGCGCAAACGGGGACCATCGCAGGCGTGTTGGTCGATGCCGAAAATGGCGAGACGCTTATCGGGGCCAACGTGCGCATTGACGGTACCTCCATCGGGGCCTCCACCGACATCGACGGTCGGTTTGCCATCTCTGATATCGAGGCGGGGACGTACACCCTGATCTTGTCTTACATCGGCTACAATACGGTCACCGTCACGGGCGTCGCAGTGACGGCGGGCGAAGTGACACGCCTCGAAATGGCGCTGTCGCCAGAATCAGTTTCCATCGAAGAAGTGGTCGTTGAGGCAACGGCCCTGACCAACACCGAAGCCTCGCTGCTGCGGACGCGCCAGAAAGCGTCGGCGGTGAGTGATGCCATCAGTGCAGAAGCCATCGGTCGCTCGGGCTCGGGCGATGCAGCGGCGGCGATGACGAAGGTCACCGGCGCCTCGGTGGTTGGGGGCAAGTACGTGTACATTCGCGGCCTCGGCGATCGGTACACCAACACCACGCTCAACGGCTCGAAGCTGCCCAGCGCCGACCCCGACCGCAACTCGTTCCAACTCGACCTCTTCCCGTCCAGCCTCCTCGATAACATCGTCACGCTGAAGACCTTTACGCCCGACAAACCCGGCAACTTCAGCGGCGGTCTCGTGGATGTGGGTACCAAAGCCTTCCCTGAGGAATTTACCCTGTCGTTCTCGACGTCGGTCGGCTACGACTCGGAGGCCAGCGGGATCAGCAATTTCCTGACGTTCAACAACCCCAGCAGCGAGGCGCTGGGTTTTGACGACGATGCCTACGTGATCCCGGTGGAAGGCGAAATCCTGACGCCGAACGACGCGCAGGACTTCAGCGCAACCAATGAAGAACGGGCCGCAGCAGCAGCCTCGCTGGATCAGGCGTCCAAGGCTTTTGCCAACACCCTGACCCCCACTGAAACATCGGCTCCGATGAATTATGGGATGTCGGGCGCGATTGGCGGGACCACGTCGCTGTTCAACCGGCAACTCGGCTACACCGCCAGCCTGACCTACAGCCGCAACTACAGCTACCGCGATCAGGGTACCTTCGGGCGCTGGCAACGCCTCAGCGCGGACGACGAACTGATGGTGCCCGATGCCTATTTCGGCGACCCGTCGCACCTGGTGGAAGGCTCCGCCAGTCCGGACTCGCTGGAGTTTGGCAACTACGTCTACCGCCAGGGCACCGACGAAGTGAACTGGGGCGGCTCCGTGGCTGCCACATACCGGCCCAAGCCCAACCACGAAGTGGGCGTCACGTTTTTGCGCACGCAGAGCGGGGCCCAGGATGCGTTGATGCTCGGCGGCTTCCGCGACCAGTCCAACGCCTCGACGTTCCTGACACGTACGCTGCATTACACCGAACGCAACCTGACCACCACCCAGGTCCGTGGCGAGTCGGTGTTTGCGCCGTTCACATTGGAGTGGAAAGGCTCGCTCAGCGAGACGCAACAGGAAGAGCCGGACCTGCGCTACTTCTCCAGCCAAATCAACGTGCGCGACCGTCGGGGTAGCCTCGACACCACCTTTACGCTGCCTTCGGCCAACGCGACCGAACCCACCCGCTTCTTCCGCGACCTGAACGAGCAGAGTGCCTCGGGCAATGTGGATGTCACCGTGCCGTTTCGGCAGTGGGGCGGGCTGAGCGCCCAGTTTAAGTTGGGCGGGGCCATCGAATCCAGCGACCGCACGTTCCGTCAGCGGCGGTTCCAGTACCTGCAAGGCAATGGCTCGTTCGACAGCTTTAATACGCTGGGCGGCGACGCCGAGGCGTATTTCGCACAGGTGGGCGTCACCGATACCATTGCGGTGGGCGATGTGACGTTCTTCCGCTTCGGGCCGTACATCAATGAGGCGTCGGCGGACCGCGACAACTACGACGCCGACCAGACGATTGCTGCCGGTTATGGCATGATTGAGCTTCCGCTGGCCCGCAACTTCCGCATCATCACCGGGGCGCGTATCGAAACCACCGACCTGATGGTGGAGAGCCTCGATGAATCGCTGGCCGACTCCTTGCGCAGGGGCAGTATCTCGGAAGCCGACGTGCTGCCGTCGCTCAACCTGGTGTATGAGGTGGGCAACAACATGAACCTGCGCTTCGCCGCCACGCGCACGCTGGCGCGGCCCACGTTCCGCGAACTCGCGCCGTTCCAGAGCTTCGACTTCGTGGGTGGCTACATCATCGTTGGCAACCCGAGCCTCGACCGCACGCTCACCACCAACTTTGATGCGCGGTGGGAATGGTTCGTGCGCCCCGGTGAGTTATTTGCCATCAGCGGGTTCTACAAGGTTTTCGACAACGCCATCGAGCGTGTGATTCGGGCGCAGGGCGAAGGGCAGTTTATCACCTTTCAGAACGTGGACAACGCCGTCGTCTACGGGGCCGAGTTCGAAGCCCGCAAGCGCCTCGACAACCTGATCAACGTGCCGATCTTGCGCAACATGCAGATCGGCGGCAACCTGTCGCTGGTGCAGTCCGAGGTAGACATTCCGGAGGAAGAAATGATTCTCATCCGGGCCTTCGAGGACGATCCCGACACGCAGCGCTCGCTCGTCGGGCAGTCGCCGTACCTGCTCAACCTCGACGCCACGTACGAAAACTACGAGACGGGCACGGTGGTGAGCTTGTTCTACAACGTCTTTGGCGAGCGCCTGTCCACGGTCACACGTGGCGCCACGCCCGATGTGTTCGAGCAGCCGCGTCCGCAGCTTGACCTCACCGCCTCGCAGCGCCTGCTGGCGAACCTGAACCTGAAGGTGAGCGCCAAAAACCTGCTGGGCACCGACTATAAAGAAACGCAGACCTTCAACGGTCAGGAATACATCTACCAGTTGTACGAGCGTGCCCAGACGTTTTCCGTCAGCGTGAGCTACGACTTTTAGGCATCAACCCTGAGGCGATAGATACATCCCCCTTGTTCAGAGACACCAGCGAGGCAGCTTTCGGGCTGCCTCGCGGCGTTTCGGGCCTGTGTTACCAAACCGTTGACTAGCTGTTACCAAACGATAAAGCGGTGCCCTGGGTGCCGCACAATCCCACCACAAAACGATCCCTACTCAACCTTTCTAACGAACCCACTAACATCGTTATGACCAAGCGTATTGCTACGACGCTGCTGATGCTGATGCTGCTCCCCGCATTGGCCTTGGCACAAGGCGTGGAAGACCGTCCGACCGTGACAGTAACCGACGGCGACATCAACGCCGGAGATCAGGTCTACTGGAAAAACGACAACGTGTACATCCTTGACGGGGCAGTCTTCGTCGAAGATGGCGCGGCCTTGCACATCGAAGCGGGCACGGTGATCAAGGCGGAAGACGGCCAGGGCCTCGACGCCTCGGCGCTGATCATCACCCGCGGCGCACGCATCGTCGCCGAAGGCACCGCCACCGACCCGATCATCTTCACCTCCGTCCAGGAC
>JAUIDY010000155.1 GCA_030428385.1 Rhodothermia bacterium
CTGAGTTGCGAGATTAGGAACGGGTGGCCACCGAACTCACCAATCGCTACTTCAACGATTATGTAAACGAGTGGCAGCGGTTCATGCGCAGCGTCCGTCTCAACGGGTTTGCAAGCCTACGCGAAGGCGTGCGCGCCATGGGTGATCTTAGTGACCCCTATGAATCGCCCATCGTATATTTACTCGCCAGTGTAACCGCACAAACCGAGTTTGGCGGCGGGCTCTTGGGTGACATCGCCGATGAAGCCCAAGAAGGCGTGGCGCGGGCCGTCCAACGACGCGCCCAGCGGTTGCTGCGGGGTGGAAATGTGGATGTAAATGGCGAGGAAGCCCTGCATCCGGTAAACCGACGGTTCCAGTGGCTCCACGGCTTGCAGGCCACCCAGGCTGAAAGTGGCAATGCGTCGCAGGATCTGTATGAAGCATTCGGTGCCCTCCGTGAAGTAAGCAGTGCCCTCGAAGGAATGGCAGGCGACGATGCCAAGGCCGCAGAGTATGCAGCCGCCATCCTCGATGGCAATGGCGGGGAACTGGAGTCGGCGCAACGTTCCATCCGCTCTGCCCTGCGCAGCTTCGATCCGGATGTGCGCACCAACCTGTTCGATGCCCCAGTTGGCTTTTCGTGGGGCGCCGTGCTCGGCTCTGCCCAGACGTACCTCAATGGGCGTTGGCGAGAGGTGGTCTACGATCCGTTTAATTCGCGGTTTGCCAATCAATACCCGTTCGACCCGAGCAGCGACCTGGATGCACCCATCTTTGATGTGGAAGAATACTTCAATCCCGAAAGTGGGGCGGTGGCCGCATTTATTGAAAACGAACTCTCGCCATACCTGACGCGTGACCTGAGCCGGACGCGCAACTGGAACGGGCGGGGATTGCGGGTTTCCTCAACGGCACAATCAGCCATCGATCGGGCGAATAATATTGGCAATAACCTGTTCAACAGCGGAGCCATGCGGGTCGATTTTGAGTTGCAGGCGGAAGTCCCCGAACGAAGCCCTGGCGCCCCAGCCGTTGATCAGGTGTCCATCGAAATTCATGGGGCCGACGATGTCTATGGGTTGGGGAGTTACCGTCCGTGGGTGCCGTTTTCCTGGCCCGGCAACAGCGGGGCGATGGTCAGCATCTCGACCCAAACGGGCGATCTGCCGCCCAAGCGGTTTGATGGGGACTGGGCCTTGTTCCGGATGCTGCAACAGGCCCGCGTGACACGCCGGTCGGCGGCGAATTACGAAATACGCTGGACTTTCGAGGAGTTGGGACAATGGAACATCACCGCTCTGTACAACCTTCGCACGCGCAGTGCGGCGAATCCGTTTAGCGATCCCCGTTCGTTCTTTGCGTTCCGCCCGCCGTCCAGCCTAAACTAGAATCTTCGCACACCGAATCATCCTCGGTTGATGTATCCCTCTACTCATACCATCGCCCTTTTTGGCAAGCTGCCTTCCCATGGGGACTTTTTGCGGTTTAACGCCGGAAGCAATACGATACGCGCCATGGACGATTGGCTACAGCGAGGGCTGTACTTCGCCAAGTCGCAGGCCCGTCAGGTTGACCTGAACGGCGCGTACGATAAGGTACCGACGTATCGTTTTTATTTCGATCCTGGTACGACAGGGTCGGCCTTGGTTGGTGCCATGCATTTTAGCAAGGACCGGGTTGGACGAAAGTATCCCTTTTCCATCGCCTCCGAGACTGTGCCGGATCGGGATCCGCATGGATGGACGACCATCCCGATTCGACTGGAACGCTTTTACCGAAGTGCCGGTGTGCTCACGAGAGAGGCGGTGACGGGGATGCGCGATGTGCAACAAATTGCATCCGAAGCCATGGGGCTCTCCTCAATGATGGGCGGGGCGCCGATGCACCTGAGTAGCTATCTGAACCAGACTCCCGTTAAAGGATTCTGGGAGCAAATCTGGGGATTTGCAGACGATTCGAGGAAATACCTCCTCTTTAAAAATCTACTCGATATTGTGTTGCCCCTCCAAGGCCATGTTCCTCCTCGCTTTTCGCTCGTCCTCCGGTTTCCGCTTGGAGGCACGGCTGAACAGCGAACGTATCAAGCGGGCTTTTGGATCGCCTTGACCCTCCGGCTGCTTCGTTCGGACGATTTGCAACCGAGCTTTTTTTGGGGCGACGGGGATGGGGAGACCGGCACGTACCTGTACTTTTCCTTGCGAGCGGCTCCCATGGATACACTCGTTCACCTGATTACTGACCGTGCCGAGACCGACAACGTATGTAAGTTGGAGGAGATGGGGAGCATGACAGGTGTAGAGGCTGCCCTTTCCATACCACCTGCTATTGGGCGGGCGCTGGAGGATGAAAACCTCCGCTTGTCTGACTTCCTTGCACGGGTCTGATTACCAATGTTTAACGTCAATTTATTGATGAACGAATGGCCGAAGTGACAGCGGATGTTCAACCCTATTCGTCGCTCGTCGCGTCGTTAAGCCAACCGATTCCAGGCGGTGCGCCTGCCGGTGCCGATATTCGATACGACGACGACTTCCAGTTGTTGAAAGGGGAGGTGGATAAACTCGGGGCCGCCGGTGATGTCGACTTCGAGATGATCGTTTCTACGGCGAGCACACTTTTGAAGGAAAAGTCGAAGGACTTGATGACCCTCGGGTATCTTGCACTCGGTTTAGTACGGACCAAAGGGGTAGAAGGGGTTGCGGAATCGTTGTCGCTCGCAGAAATGTTGGTGACGCAATTCTGGGAGGGACTGCACCCTTCCAAGCTGGTACGTCGGCGCAACGGCTTGCAGTATGTGATTGATCAGGGCAAGGCTTTTTTCGAAGCCGTGCAGCTTCAGAAACCAGGGGAGGAAGAACGTCGTCCCTTGGAGGCGGCCCTGGCATCGGTGAAGGTCCTTCAGGAAATCACGATGCGGGAATTGGAAGACAAGTCGCCCATTTGGAGCGGCCTGACCACTCCGCTCAACGAGCGCATCCGATACTTACCGCCCCCTCCCGAAAAACCAGCTGAGCCCGAACCTGTTGCCGAAGCTGCGGAGGAGGGAACAGTCGAAGCTGCCCCTGTCAGCACAGAGGCTGTGGATGCACCAGCGGCGAGTGCATCTGAACCAGAAGAGGAAGGCGAAGCGGGGCCGTATTCAGCCCTTGTCGAATCGCTCAGCACACCCATCCCAGGGGAGTCGCCCACTGGGGTCGATGTTAAGTATGACGACGATTTTGGAATCCTCAAAACGGAGGTAGATGATTATGGATCGGCTGGCGATGTAGACTTTGAGTTGATCGTCTCCATGTCAACCAAACTGCTGAGCGAGAAGACAAAAGACTTGCTGACCCTGAGCTACCTGACCCTGGGATTGGTGAAAACCAAAGGCGTGGAAGGCATTGCGGAGTCGCTATCGATAGCAGAAGTCTTCGTCACTAATTTCTGGGATGGGGTACATCCTCAAAAGCCGATTCGACGACGCAACAGTTTTCAGTATTTAATCGACAAAGCCAAGGACCACCTGGAGTCGATTAAGACCGAAAAGCCAACCCTCGAAGAGAAACGTCCGCTGGAAGCCGCGATGGCGTCGTTGAAGATGCTCCAGGACTTTACGATGCGGGAGCTACAGGATAAGGCTCCTGCATGGAGTGGGCTCAACGCCGTTCTCGCAGATCGCATCCGCATTCTCCCGAAACCAGAGCCGCCCAAGCCAGATCCGCCCCCCGAGCCTGTGGCAACGGCAGCGCCTGCTGCGGCTGCTCCCGTCGCTGCTTCTGCTGCTCCGGCACCACCCGCCGAGATTGAAAGCAGCGAAGATGCGGTGTTCGCCCTGTTAAAGGTCGCTCGATTCTTGTTAGAGCAAGATCCGACCAATCCTCTGCCGTATCGTTTGCAACGTGCTTATTTCTGGGGACAGTTTGTTGATGAACTGCCCGGAGAAGGCGGGTTTATGTTCGCCTACGCGCCGGATCAGGGATTGCGCGATTATTATGAGCAAACGTTTCAGGGCGGTGGTTATCAGGATATGGTCGTCATGGTCGAAAACGAATTTCCCGAAGACCCCAACTTCCTCTGGCTTGCGTCGCAGCGCATGTTGGTAAACTCCATGCAAAACCTGCCGGGGTACGAGGCCGCTGCCGAGGCGATTATGCTAGAGGTTTCCGCGTTTGTACGCCGTTTCCCAGACTTGCTCACCATGAGTTTTCAGGATGGGGTGCCCGTTGCCGACCCGATGACGGTCGAGTGGGTGGAATCCCAGGTTATGCCCCGCTTCAGCGGTGGCGGTGAAGGCGGCGGCGGTGGTGGCGGCAGTGACCATGTCTCCGCTCAGTTTAACGATGCGCGCAAACTGCTGGGCGGCGGCGACCTCGCTGGCGCCATGAAAGCCATGCAGGAGGGGACCGACCAGGATGTGTCGCAAGAACACCGGTTCCGGCGGCGGTTTTATCTGGCCCAGTTGTGTATGCGGGGCGGACAGCTTCCGGTAGCCCGGTCGGTCCTCGAAAGCCTGGACCAGGAGGTGGCGCGTCATCAGTTGGCGCAATGGAATCCGCAACTGACCCTGGAGGTCTGGTCAAACCTGTATCGCTGTTACAACACCCTGGCGCAGGAGGGATACGACAACGGCCCGCTGTTAGACAAGGCCCAGGAAACCCTCTCCAAAGTCTCTCAACTCGATGCCAGCGAAGCCTTGGCCCTTTTGAGCAACGGTTAGCGTAGGGGATAATGAAAATATTTCGACCTTAAGGCAAAGGAATAGCTTAATAGCCCTTGATAATCTCCTGTATTCTGTTGAATCTATGAGACCATGCGCGACACCGTTGAAAAGCGCTTCATCGTCGCGTGTTGACAGGGGCACGGAGACGCTCGCAAACAAAGGGGCGAGACTCTCTTCTTATCACTCTGTATCCATCTAATACCATCATTCACCTAGCGAGGCATCATCATGGGAAAAAGTTTTCAACATGAAAAGCCCCCGGCACGCGTCAACCTTTTTCTGGAAGTAGAAACCGGTGGGGCTCTTAAAAAAGTCGAGCTTCCTCTAAGGATGCTCGTCCTGGGCGATTTTCTAGGCCGTGAAGTTGACGAAGAAGTCGCCGATCGGGAAATCACCAATATCAACAAGGACAACTTCGAGGATGTCCTGAAGTCGAGCGACCTTGGTCTGAGCTACAACGTGAAAGACAAATTGCGGGGTGGCGACAACGAGGTGAAGGTGAACCTCAAGTTCGACAGCATGAAGTCGTTCCGTCCAGAAGAGGTCGCCAAGCAAATCCCTGAACTGGACAAGTTGCTCGCCGCTCGAAACCTGCTGCAGGACTTACGCAACCGGCTGATCAGCGTTGGGCAGTTCCGCAAGCAGTTGGAATCGGTCATTAAAGACGAGGCCCTGCGCGAAAAACTGTTAAGCGAACTGGGCGAAGTTGTCACCAGCTCCGACGCCGAAGAGGGTGGCGAAGAGGGATAATCGACTGACGCATGCGTTTACGGGCACACCCGAACTATTTCAAAAGTAGCATAGCAAAGGAAAAAACATGGCAGAAGCACAAGCAAATCCCGATGGTGCACAGGCCGAAGCTGTAGAAGGCAGCCTCCTTGATAGCATCTTATCCAAGGTGGACGTTCCCAGTCCCACCGAAGCCATCAGCATCGAAAACTTTAAGGCGCAGGAAGCCGTTGCCGAGACGGACCGGAGCCAGATGATGGCGGCTGCCCTGAAAGTCTTCGTCGATGCGGTGGCACAACAGGGCAAACCCCTCCAAAAAATCGACAAGTACCTGATCGATGACCTGATTGCCGGGATCGACAAAAAGATCAGCTCTCAGCTTGATGTGGTCTTGCATCACGATAAGTTTCAGCAACTCGAAGCTGCCTGGCGCGGGCTGAAGCTGCTCATCGATCGCACCGACTTCCGGAAAAACATCAAGCTCGAGATGCTCAACGTCTCGAAAGCTGACCTGCAGGAGTCCTTCGAGGATTCACCGGAACTCATCCAGTCGGCGCTCTACCGGCACGTGTACACGAATGCCTACGACCAGCCCGGTGCGGATCCGTATGGCGCCATCGTCACGAACTACGAGTTCGAGAATATGCCGTCGGACATTGCCCTGCTGCAAAATATGTCTAAGGTGTCGGCGTCGGCGCACTGCCCGATGATCGGTTCCGTGGGGCCGCAGTTCTTCGGCAAGGACTCGATGGAGGACTGGAAGAAGATTCCCGACCTGGCGGCGTACATGCAAACGTCCGACTTCATCAAGTGGAACTCCTTCCGTGAGACCGAAGACTCCCGCTACTGCGGCCTTGTCTTCCCGCGTTATATGGGCCGGCTGCCGTATGGTCCCGACACCGTTCCGGTGAAGGAGTTTAACTACACCGAAAACGTTACGGGCGACGACCACGACAAATACCTGTGGTGTAATGCCTCGTTCACGTTTGCTGCCAACATGGTGCAGGCGTTTATGACCGACGGCTGGTGCGTGCAGATCCGTGGTCCAGAAGCGGGTGGCCGCGTGGATGACCTCCCCGTGCACCTGTACGACGTGGGCAAGGGCAAGCAGATGAAGATTCCTACGGAAGTGCCCATCAGCGAAACGCTTGAATTTGAATGCGCCAACCTGGGCTTTATGCCAATTAGCCACTACCAGGGACGCGACTACGCGGTGTTCTTCTCGGCCAACTCGACTCAGAAACCCCAACTGTACGATGATCCGAACGCCACGGCCAACAGCCGTATCAACTCGCGGTTGCCGTACATTATGTTGGCGGCGCGTATCTCTCACTACCTCAAGGTGATTCAGCGCGAAAACATTGGTGCGACGAAGGACGCGGGTGTGATTCAGGGCGAACTCAACCGCTGGTTGAAAGGCCTCGTCACCGAGATGGAAAACCCAAGCCAGGAAGTGATTGCGCGGTATCCGCTGCGTGCTGCCGAGGTCAAAGTGGAAGAACTGGAAGACAATCCGGGCTTCTTCCGCGTGAAGACCATGCTGATGCCTCACTTCCAGATTGAAGGGATGGACATTAGCCTTTCGCTCGTTGGCAAAATGCCGAAAAAATAAATTCGGTTTTTTCGATCTGGAATGTTCCACATCCAACCACTTGTGCGCTTTCCTAATTGAACACGGGATGATAAGCAGTTCCATCACCCGCATCCCAACCAGGACGTACAAAACCTACTTCAACATAACCTAGCAGAGGTCTTACAATGGCTGACATTCTTTTAGTAACTTTTGGCGGTGAACATGGCGTTAAAGGTGACTCCCGCCGTGCGAGCTACGACGATGGAAATCACACCGAATTGCTGAACGTCTCGATTGGGGGGAATGGCCAGTACGATCCGTACCACCAGCGCATGAGCGCCGACATCCACACGAGCCTGAGCTTCGCCATGCAAGACGGTGCCCAGACGCCGCCGATGATGGAAGCCCTGTTCAAAACGCACCAGTTCGCGAAGGTAACCTTCATCATTCTTCGTCGCGAAGGTTCGGCTGTGGTTCCGGCCATGACCATCGAGTGCGAAGAAGCCTACCTGACGAGCTTCAGCTTCTCGCCCAGCGCGGGCAGCGGCCCCGGTGGCGACGTGCTGAGCTGGAGCCTGGCCTTCGACAAGATGGTCATTACGGGCAAAGGCAACGCGGTTGCAACGTGGGAACACGAAGCCAACACCGCCTGATCCAAGGCTTGTATCTCATTCAAAAGGGAGAAGAGTACCACCACGTGCTCTTCTCCTTTTTTGTCATTCCTGTACCTGAGATGGTATGAAGCAAGCTGGCCTTTTCGACATCCTTCGCGGCCGATTTTATGATGGAACGCCAGTTTCGTCGGTCGGCGAACGAACCATGCGCCTACAAAGCGTCATGAGTAACCTCAGCCGGTTGCTGAATACCCGCCAAGGATCCATAGAGCACCTTCCCGACTACGGGTTGCCCGATGCCGCTACCATTTACCGCGATGCGGATTACCCCATCGAGCAACTACGGAAAGATATCCGGGAAGCGATCGAAAAGTACGAGCCCCGCCTCCGTCGCATCCATATTGAGCGGCAAACGAATGAAGGAGATGAGATGCGTCTCGCTTTTCTAATTACGGCCCAGCTAGAAGATGGCGAACGGGTGCGTTTTCGGACGGAATTTGGTACCAGCCACCTTGTAGAAGTGAGTCCGTGGAACAGGAGGTACTAGTTCCGACTGTCCCTTCCTTGTCGAGCTTTGGCTTCGTTCTACGCGAGGCCACTGCGGTACAACATTTTTAGAGCGATCGAGATCAAGAAGCCCTAGGTCCTTTTGGCCTTTGCGCTATGGTGCCTCTCGATGCTTCATGAGCTTTTGGATGCCGTTCGTGCACGTGGGCTACATATTTCTGCGCGTGATACCAGTCACTCCCGGAGTAGATTTGTTGGTGCTGCCGCATGGGGATGTCCCCATACCCGCCGTTCTATGGAATCGTACCGTGGGACGAACCAATCCCATACCTTCCATCGAATATTTCTAAACAGGCATTATTTCTCGGTGTGATCCTAGATGTCTTGGACATCAGTTTGTAGGTTAGGGTCCCTGTTTGCTAGATCGCTCATCTTCCTGATTAACCCGCCCAAAACGATATATGTCGCGACGATACTTTGAAGAAGAGATGCGGTACTTGCATGAGGCGGGCAAGTTATTTGCGGAGCGGCATCCTGAACAGGCGCGATTTCTGAACATTGACAGCGTCTCCGATCGTGATCCGTACGTCGAACGCCTGTTTGAGGGCTTTGCGTTTCTGACCGGCCGCATTCGGGAGCGGCTCGATGATGAGATGCCGGAGTACACCGAAAGCCTCATTTCGCTCCTCTACCCGCATTATCTGAAGCCAGTCCCCTCATTCGCGATGCTGGCTTTTAAGCCGCGGCCTGGGGCGGTACAAGGGGCTTCCGTATTAAAACGCGGCACCGAAGTGCAATCGGATCCGGTAGGAGATCGGAACACGGTGTGTCGCTTCACAACGACCCAGGATGTCCGGCTGCATCCGCTGCGGCTCCGTGATGTGGAACTATCCTGGCAGCCCGGAGGGCAAAGCATCGCGTCATTGATCTTTGAAGGGGAAGGCAGCGTGAAGTTGGAGGAGATGGACCTTAATGTGCTGCGGCTCAATTTTGAGGCTGATCCGACAACCGCCTCCATCATGCATTTGTTTTTTACACGGCATGTTAGCAAGGTGGTCATTGGGCCGGGTACCACCTATGGAGATACGGCAGGGAGTCGCGCCGTCACGTTGCACGGGCAGCAATGGGTCAAGCCGGGAGGGTTGAGTGAGGAGGAGAGTCTCCTACCTCATGCCGACCAGACGTTTTCGGGGCTTCGGCTCTTGCAGGAATACCTGGTGTTCCGGCGCAAATTCTGGTGCATAGACTTGTGCGGCCTCGACCGGTTTAAGCCCGGCGATGCCAGCGAAATGAAGGTGGACATTCATTTTAAAACGCCGTACCCCGAAGACCGGCGCTTTCGGGCCGAAAATGTACGCCTCTTTTGTAGCCCCATCGTCAATATCTTCCAGCGCGATGCTGAACCGATTTCCGTGGATCATGTGGTCCCGGAATATCGGGTGATTGCGAGTGTGCATGACCAAATGGAAGTGTACGATGTACAGAAAGGAATCGGCATCGAGGAGAAAACAGGTAAACGGCATACCTACATCCCGTTTTACGAGTTTAAGCACGGGCGCGAACGGGGGAAACGCTATTTCACCACCACGTCACGTTTTGGTGGGACGGGGCGGTTTGAGACGTTTGTAAATCTCAACACACTGGACCAAGATACCAGTGGGCTCGCCTCCGAGACGCTGTCCATTGAGACCCGGTGTACCAACGCTACCTTGCCTCGGGAAAAGCTGCACGAAGGGTCCATCAAAAAGTTGGCACCCGGGATGCCTGAGATTGCACGCCCCCACAATTTTTCACAACCCACCCTGATCCTTTACCCGCCGATTCAACAGAAGCGGGAGTTCTTCTGGAAACTCATCTCGCATTGGTCCCTGAACTATCAAACCGTGGCACGAAAAGACGCCCTGCAGGGACTCATGGAGCTTTACGACTGGTCGGTGGGCGACGCCAACCGACGACGCATCGGAGGAATACGCGAAGTATCCTGGAAAGCCAAAGAGGTGGTCGAGCGCGGTATCGTGCTCCGGGGGGCAGAGGTTACAGTGAAAGTACAGGAAGACCACTTTGCGGATGAGGGCGACGTGTCCCTTTTTGGTCTTATTCTGAGCCAGTTCTTGTCCGCATACGCCACGATTAACTCCTTCGTGCATCTAAAAATCGAGACCCTGCTCTCCGGAAAAACCTACCGATGGCAACCGAAACAAGGGAATCAGCCCCTCATTTGACGGATCAAGACGTATTTCCGCCCGAAGACGGGGTGTACGGACGCCTGTTTCGGGAAGGGCCACGTTTTAGCTTTTTTCAGGCGGTCCGGCTGCTCGAAAAATATTTCCCCGACGCACCTGCTCCGGGTGAGTCTATCGAGGTACGGCGGGAACGGATACTGTTTCGTCCCTATCCGGCGATGGTTTTCCCCGCATCGGATGTTCGCACCATTGAGGCACTTACCGAGCCTTTTCCCCGAGTGCAGCTTCAGGTGACCTTTATGGGGTTGTATGGGGTGGCTTCGCCGCTGCCGGTGTATTTCTACGAAGACATCGCCAGCGAGCACGTGGAGGTAGAACCGCTACGCGACTTTCTGGATATCTTCAACCACCGGTTATATGCTTATTTTTACCGGACCTGGAAAAAATACCGCCCGACCGAACGGCACGGGGTAAAAGGAGAAGACAAGCATACGGGGCGGTTTTTTTCGGTGGCCGGATTAGGGACGGACGCTGCGATACAAAAGACGCCGGTTGTCCACCCGCTACGACTCACGGCCTTTGCTTCGTGGCTTTCGCCCCGCGTACGGTCCGCCGAAGGGTTACGCAAATTTCTCTCGGGGATGTTGGAAGATGTGCCCGTCCTGATCGAGGAAAATGTGATGCGGCGGGTAAAGTTACCCGATCGGCCCAAAATGGGCGAACCGGGCGGCGGGTTTTCGTTAGGAAGTTCGGCGGTGGTGGGGCAGAAGG
>JAUIDY010000013.1 GCA_030428385.1 Rhodothermia bacterium
ATGGGCGGCGGACAGTCGCTGAATTTTGGGCTGACACACCTCGACACGTTTGCCTGGGTAGGCGGGTTTTCCTCCGCCCCCAATACGAAGCCGCCTGCCGAACTGGTGCCCGATCCGGAAGCCGTAAGCAACCAGTTGAACCTGCTTTTCCTTTCGTGTGGCAACCAGGACGGCCTGATCCGCATCAGCCAGGACATGCACCGCTTCCTCAAGGAAAATGAGGTGCCCCACATCTGGCATGTGGATGGAAACGGCCACGACCCGACACACTGGAAAAACACCTTGTACCACTTCGCCCAGCATCTTTTTAAGTGAGCCTGCGCGTCGTCGACCGGCAAAAGGGGTGCTGGTCGAACGATTTGCGATCCACGCTCTTTCTATCAACCACACCACTTATCTGAGACGTTATGAACCTGACTAAAGCGGCCTCCCTAGCCTCCGTGCTCGTCCTCCTTGCATTCGTTCTGGCGGCACCCGTTATAGCGCAGGACGGAACGATCTATCCCCTCGACGCTCCCGAAGAGCCCAATGCCATTCCGCTTGGCACGGGCGGTGTAGAGGGACAGACCGCGCCCGAGAGTTGGTTTCGCCAGTGGGGCGACCCCATGGCACGAAACATCTCCACGGCCACCCTCACGCCCTTCTTGCCCGAACCGGGCACGGCGAACGGCGCGGCGGTCATCGTGGCACCCGGCGGCGGTTTCATGTGGCTATCCATGGGAAACGAGGGCTGGGAAGTTGCGGAGGCACTTGCCGAGCAGGGCGTCGCCGCCTTTGTGCTCAAATACCGGCTTCGGCCAACCACGCCGTCCCTCGACGACTTCAATGCCTGGATGAATCGCCCCCGACCAGCGCCCCCAACGGATTCCTCCGACACGTCCCAGGAAGAAGCACCGCCGAGACCACCGTCTCGGGATCTGTCCGACCAGCTTGAGGACGCCGAGGCCGCCTATGCCATGATCGTTGAGCGGGCCGAGGAATGGGGGGTCGATACGGAGCGGCTGGGCATGATTGGCTTTTCGGCGGGTGCTGGTCTCACGATGTACAGCACGCTCAACTCCGAGACCATGGACTTGGCCTTCATTGGCCCGATCTATGGCGGCATGGGCCCAGTCGAGGTGCCAGAGGACGCGCCGCCGATGTTTAACGTCATCGCCACCGATGATTTCCTCTTTGGCGGTCAGTTCGGCGTGATCAAGTCCTGGCACGATGCAGGCAAGCCGGTCGAGTTTCACTTGTACCAGAACGGCGGCCACGGTTTCGGCCTTGGGAATCCAGACCGCACCAGCAATCGCTGGTTTGATGCGTTTGTGCATTGGCTCGACGTGAACGACTTTCTCACGACTAAGTCTGGGGAGTAAATGCATCTCCGCTGGGCTGGCACGTGCACGGAAACAGGAACGCCCCGGCACACTGGTAAAAATACGTTGTCCCCCTTCACGCAGTTGGTTTTTAAATAATCCCTGGTTCTTCGATGCCGCAGTGCGCCTACCGGCTTTTTGGAGCCGCCCTCATTCTTTGGTGCCTCTTCCCACACGCCCCGGCTTATTCGCAGGCCGGGACGCAGACAGGGCGTAATCCCATCATTTGGGCTGACGTCCCCGACCCCTCCACGATCCGGGTAGGCGACACGTACTATATGTCGAGCACAACGATGCACATGGCTCCGGGCGTGCCCCTTATGAAGTCGAAACACCTGGTCGACTGGGAATTGGTGGGCTATGTGTATGAGGAGATGGCAAACGCCGATGCGCTGTTTATGCGAAACGGCCAGAATGCGTACAGCCGGGGATCGTGGGCCAGCAGCCTCCGCTACCACGAAGGCATGTACTACCTCGCCACGTTTTCCTACACAACAGGCGAAAACTACATCTTCACGACAGACGACATCGAAAATGGCCCGTGGCATAAGGAATCGCTTGGCGACCTGTACCACGACCAGTCGCTGTTTTTCGACGATGATGGACGGACGTACCTCATCTATGGGGGCGGCAACTTCCGCCTGCTTGAACTTACCCCCGACGCCCAGGCGGTCAAGCGTGGCGGCGTCCACCGGATGCTCATTCAGGACGCAGGCGCACCCGCCGGTGACAACCTGATGCTCCACGGCGAAGGGGCGCAGTTGTTCAAAATCGACGGCACATACTATATCTTCCTCATCGCGTGGCCCCAGGGCGGGATGCGCACCGTGGTGGTACAGCGGGCCCCAAGCCTCAACGGGCCGTGGGAAGGGCTGGTGGTGCTTCAAGATGACGGCATCGCCCAAGGCGGGATCGTGGATACCCCCGACGGCGACTGGTACGCCCTCCTGTTTGGCGACCGGGGCGCAGTGGGACGGATTCCGTACCTGGTCCCCATGACCTGGGAAGACGGCTGGCCGGTCCTCGGTATTGAGGGCGAAGTGCCCGATACGCTCGATATCCCATCCAATGGGACCAACGCCGCCGGCATCGTGGCCTCTGATGAATTTAACAACGACGTGCTTCGCCTTGAATGGCAGTGGAACCACAACCCGATTCCCCGCCTCTGGTCGCTCAGCGAGCGGCCCGGCCACCTGCGGCTGAAGACCGGACGGCGCGATGCCAGCTTCGTCGATACACAAAACACCCTGACGCAGCGCACCTTCGGCCCTGAAAGTTCGGCGCATACGGCCCTTGATATCAGCAACCTCAACGACGGCGATGTAGCGGGACTGGGGTTGCTCGCAGCCGACTACGGGTACGTGGGCGTCACGAAAGAGGGCGGGCAGACGGCTGTGGTCATGGTTGCCTTCCGCGAGGGCGAAGCGCAAGAAGTTGAACGCGTGCCCGTGGCACAGGACGTGGTCTACCTCAAGGCCGACGCCCTTTTCCGCGACCAGATCGACCAGGCTACGTTTTCGTACAGCCTCGACGGACAGACCTGGACACCCATCGGCGATACCATGCAGATGCGATACACCTTGGTTCACTTTATGGGATACCGGTTTGCCCTCTTCACCTACGCCACCGAAACCCCAGGAGGACATGCCGACTTCGACTACTTCCGCCTTGGCAAACGCGAATGATCCTGTTCGTTATCTTCCTTCCCTGCGAAGCCTTCTGTTGCGGGATTCCAGATACAGGCATATTTTGACCTGAAACGTTTCATCCGATTTCAAAAACTGCACAAACACGCGCCCCCATGCCCCATCCCCACCGCTTTGCCTGGTTGCTGCTGCTGCCCCTGCTCCTGATTGGATGCACCACTGAACACGCAAACCCCGAAGAAATGCCCACCACCGAAACCGCGTCTCCTTCTGCCGTCCAGGTCGCCCCGTTTGGAACAACCGAGGACGGCACAACTGTCGAAAAGTACACCTTTGCCAATGCCAATGGCATCGAGGTCGAAGCCATCACCTATGGCGGTATCATCACTGCGCTGCGTGTGCCCGATCAGAACGGGCAGTTCTCCGACATCGTTCTTGGCTACGATTCGCTTGCAGGCTACCTCGACGTGACGCCCTACTTTGGTGCCATCATCGGGCGATACGGCAACCGCATTGGTGGGGCACAGTTTGAGTTGGAAGGCGAGACCTATGAACTGGCCGCCAACAACGGTCCGAACCATCTGCATGGTGGCGTGCAAGGCTTCGACAAGGTCGTGTGGAACGCTGAACCTTTCGAGGATGAACGTGGCGTGGGGGTTGTCTTCACCTACACCAGCCCCGATGGCGAAGAAGGCTACCCCGGCACGTTGAATGTGACGGTCACCTATCTCCTCACGGACGCCAACGAACTGATCTTCGACTACGAAGCCACCACGGACAAAGCCACGCCGGTCAACCTTACCCAGCACAGCTACTTTAACTTGGCGGGGCATGATTCGGGTACGATCCTCGACCACGCGCTCATGATCAACGCCGAAACCTTCACGCCCGTCGATGAAACCCTGATTCCGACTGGTGAACTGCGCCCGGTGGATGGCACGCCGTTCGACTTCCGCGAGGCGACGGCCATCGGGGCCCGCATCGACGCGGACGATGAGCAGATTGGCTTCGGGCCGGGCTACGACCACAACTTTGTGCTCGTCAAGGAAAACCCGAACGCCGACGGCCTCACGCTGGCGGCCCGTGTCACCGAGGCAACGAGCGGACGCGTGATGGAAATCTACACCACCGAGCCGGGCATTCAGTTCTACGCGGGCAACTTCCTCGACGGCACCATCACGGGCAAGGGCGGGGTAGTGTATGAGCGCCGCACGGGCTTCTGCCTGGAAACACAGCACTACCCCGATTCGCCCAACCAACCCGACTTTCCCTCGACGATCCTGCGTCCGGGCGAGACCTATTCTACCCGCACTGTCTACACCTTTTCGACACAGGATTCCTGATGCAAAAATAGCCGTGAGTTAACCTGCTACCCCCGATGACCAGAACAGCCTTTTTCACCTCGCTCTTGCTCCTGTGTCTGGTTGTTGCCCCAGCACTGGCACAGGACGCCCCCGTGCAATCCTTCGCGCTTTCCGACGTGCGGCTGCTCGATGGCCCTTTTAAAAATGCCGAACAGCGTGACCTGGACTACCTCCTGGCGATGGAGCCGGATCGGTTGCTCGCCCCGTATCTGCAAGAAGCGGGATTGCCACCCAAGGCAGCACCGTATGGCAACTGGGAATCGGGCGGCCTAGGGGGGCACATCGGGGGGCACTACCTCAGCGCCCTTGCGCTCCTCTACGCCTCCACAGGAAATACCGACGTCCACGAGCGGCTGGTGTATATGATCAGCGAATTGAAGCAGGCACAGGAGACGAACGGGAACGGCTACCTCGGCGGCGTCCCCAACAGCGAGGCGATATGGACCGAGGTGGCGGCGGGCGATATCCGGGCGGCCAACTTCGGCCTCAACGACCGCTGGGTGCCGTGGTATAACCTGCATAAAACCTTCGCCGGACTCCGCGATGCGTATGTGCACGGCGGAATCGAAGACGCCCGGGGAATGCTCATTGCGCTGGCGGATTGGACCCGCACGCTGGTGGGGGGGCTCAGCGATGAACAAATGCAGAACATGCTGCGCTCCGAACACGGCGGGATGAACGAGGTATTTGCCGACGTGGCAGCCCTTACGGGCAATAATGCCTACCTCGGCCTGGCCCACCGTTTCTCGCACCAGTTGATCCTAGAGCCACTGGAGGCAAGCGAGGACCAACTGACGGGCCTCCACGCCAACACCCAGATTCCCAAAGTAGTAGGGTTTAAGCGCATCGCTGATGTGGCCCGTCAGCACGAAGTGGAGGGCTACGGCGACTGGGACGAAGCGGCGGCCTTCTTCTGGGAGACCGTGGTGCACAACCGCACCATCGCCATCGGTGGGAACAGCACGGCGGAGCACTTCCATCCGACCGATGACTTCTCCTCCATGGTCAACGAGCCCGAGGGACCGGAGACGTGTAATACATACAACATGCTCCGCCTCACCAAACTGCTTTTTGAGTCGACCCCGAGCGCGCGCTACATGGACTATTACGAGCGGGCGCTCTACAACCACATCCTCGCCTCCCAACACCCCGAGCATGGCGGCCTCGTCTATTTCACCCCGATGCGCCCGAGTCACTACCGCGTGTATTCGCAGCCGGAGCACGCCATGTGGTGCTGCGTGGGCTCGGGCATTGAGAACCACGCCAAATACGGCGAGATGATCTATTCCCATCGCGGAAATGATCTCTTTGTTAACCTCTTCATCCCTTCCACGCTCGACTGGCAAGAACAGGGCGTCCGCCTGCGTCAAGAGACCCGTTTTCCCGACGAAGAAACAACCGTCCTCACCATCGAGACACCCGGCGCGTTTGCCCTATACCTCCGCCATCCATCCTGGGTGAACGCTGGTGCCATGCAGGTAACCATTAACGGAACCGCCCAGCCCGCTGAGCCAGCTTCGAACGGCTTTGTCCGCGTGGCGCACAACTGGGAGGCTGGCGACGAAATAAGGGTCACGCTCCCCATGCAGACGCAGTTGGAGCAGATGCCGGATGCGTCGAGCTACTATGCGGTGCTCCACGGCCCGATTGTGCTCGCGGCCAAAACAGCACCGTTCGAAGGCGAGCAACTCGGATTTTTGGCCGACGACAGCCGCATGGGACATGTCGCCCAAGGTCCGCTCTGCCCTCCTTCAGCCGCTCCGGTCTTTGTTGGTGAGCCGCAGGCATTTTTAGCCTATCTTGAACCGGTTTCGGGTCAACCCCTCGCCTTTCGTGCCCCCAACGGCCTACGCGGGACAGATGAATCCCTCACCCTCATCCCATTTTTCCGGCTTCATGACGCTCGGTACGTTGTCTACTGGCCCCACGCCACTCCTGAGGAATATGAAGTCACCCAACAAGCCATAGCCGAGCGAGAACAAGAACGGCAGGAATTGGATGCCCAGACCGTTGACCTCGTGATTCCGGGTCAGCAACAGCCAGAAGTGGAGCACGGGTTTGCGGGCGAGAACACGGAGTCGGGCTACTACCGGGGCCGCCACTGGCGTCATGCAAGCGGGTGGTTCAGCTACCGCCTCGCCGACCCCAATGAAGAAGCGGCATTCCTCCGCGTGACCTACTCGGGCGCCGACCGGGGCCGAACGTTTGACCTCACCATCAACGGCGTGCTGATAGAAACGATCACCTCCACCGGCCACCCGGAAACCTTTTTCACGGTCGACTACCCCATACCGCCCGAAGCACGCGCCGCCGCCGAAAACGGCCAACTGGTGACGCGCTTCGAAGCACACCCCGGCTCAATGGCAGGCGGCGTGTTTGAGGTACGGCTGATGAAGGCCCCAGAATAGCAGGGTCGAGAGCGGGGCGTTCTACTCACACGATCCACGGAGCGCGCATCTCGCGAGTCAGCAGGCTGGATGCTTCTTCGTCGCCCACAATTTTTTCTTTGGCCGGATCCCAGGTCAGCGAGCGCCCGGTACGCATGACGATCTCCGAGAGCAGGCAGATCGTTGAGGAGCGGTGCCCGATTTCGATGTCACAGATGGGGCGGGTGCGGTTTTTGACGCTGTTCAGGAAGTCGCGGCGGTGGTCGTCGCTGCGGTACAAGTGCGTATCGCTGGGTTTCATTTCCACACTCAGCAGGCTTTCGTCGGAGGCCCAGATGTCGCCCCGGCTGACGCCCACCCAGCCTTCGGTGCCTACAAACTGCACCATGCCTTCGTGGGGGCCTTCTTTTTTGATGACGGGAATGCCACTTTCGTAGATCAGCGTCAGTTCGTCTTCTTCGCCTTCTTCCGCAGAGAGCACATGCAGCGGGCCGGTATGGTCGGTACCAAGGCCCCACTGTGCGATGTCGTAGTTGTGCGCGCCCCAGTCCGCCACATGCCCTGCCGAATACGGCCGCCATGCCCGCCACGCACCTTCATCGGTGCGGTACGCCCCACTCACCCGCGCAGCGGTGTAGGGCGCTTGTGGAGCGTTGCCGAGCCAGAGTTCGTACAAGAACCCATCGGGGATCGGCTCTTCCCCATCCGGGACAGGCTTTGAGATGCCACCCACGCGGGAATAGACTTTCTGAATGTCGCCGAGGTAGCCGTTGCGGGCGAGTTCACAGGCATGACGAAAGCGTTCGTCGGAGCGCTGCTGGCTGCCCGTCTGGAACACCACGTCGTATTTGCGTACAGCATCCACCATCTTGCGCCCTTCATAGATGGTGCGCGACAGCGGTTTCTCGCCGTAGATGTCTTTGCCCGCCTTCGCCGCCGCCACCGTCATATAGCCGTGCCAATGATCGGGTAGCGCCAGACATACCGCGTCGATGTCGTCGCGTTCGAGCAGTTGCCAGAAGAACTGATACGCATCGCACCCGCTGTAGCTTGCCGCCCCTGCGCCATCGGCATAGGTCTCATTGACGTACTGCTGCGCAGGCTCCCACCCTTTCGCGTCTTGCCCGGCGTAGTTTGTCCCCGAGCGGTTTACGTCGCACACGGCCACCACCTGCACATCTTCCTTTGAAATGAAGCCGCGCAGGTTATTCATGCCCATGCTGCCCATCCCAATAAATCCCATGGTGATGCGGTCACTGGGAGCCGGACGGCGGCCCCGGCCCAACGCCGAGGCAGGAATGATGGTGGGCAGTGCGGCTGCGCTGGTGGCGAGCGCCACGCGTTGGACAAACTGACGGCGGTTAAGGGAGCGGCTAGACATGACAGGAACCGTGTTGCGTGAGGAGAAAAACAACGCATCACAACGGTGGCGGGCGATGCTTGACGACCAACTTATACCTTCTCCGTGGGAAGATCAAGAAGGATTGATAATCCAGCGCAACACACAGAAAAAGGGTCCTTCGCCAAGCTGACAAAGGACCTTCCGTGCAGAATGTTGTGACTTTGCCCGGTGCTGCTATTCCTGATAATCAGCGAGCGGCGTCACGGTCATCCGGATCGGATCGGCGGGATGATCCACCAGCGCGGGGTGCACCCGCTGGCCTTGGGCACGGGGCGTAGGCGTATCAGCGATGGCATCCAGCACGGCTTCTCCTTCCACCAATTCACCAAAAACGGTGTATTGCGCATCAAGGAACGGCGTGCCGCCCTGGTTCATGTAGGCCGCGCGCGCCTCAGGGCTAAAGGTAAAGTTGGGATCTTGAATGCTCTGCCGCACCCGCGCCTGATGCTCGTCCAGTTCGCTTTCACTCCACGGCGTGCCCTGCACGATATAAAACTGGCTGCCGCTAGACCGCCGCTCAGGGTTCACCTGATCGGGCTGCCGGGCCGCCGACAACGCGCCTTTCTTGTGGAATAGTTCGGGCCTGAACTCCGCAGGGACCGTGTAACCGGGGCCTCCTTGCCCGTCGTCCATCGGGTCGTCGTCTTTCGAGTTCGGGTCGCCGCCCTGAATCATGAAGCCTTTGATAATGCGATGGAACTGTGTGTCATCCAGTGTGCCTTCGGCCACCAGCTTCTTAAAGTTATCGCGGTGCTGAGGCGTTTCGTCGTACAGTTTTATCACCATGCGCCCCTGCGGCGTTTCGATGGCATAGTAGTTGGTGGCGGGCAAGCCTTCGACGCTTTCTGTGTTTTCTCCCTCTGCCTCGGCAACCGGTTCGGCGGCGGGTTCTGCATCAGGTGCCCCTTCTTCCTCATTCTCTTCCACCACATTTGTCCCTTCGCCTTCCGTTTCCCCCTCGTTTGCGCTCGGTGCTGTGGCCTGCGGCGCAGCGGATTCTTGCGGATCTTCAGCCGTGGTTGCCGGAGCGTCCGAGGCCGACTGTTGACATCCAATAAAAAGCCCTCCTGCCAGGAGTACCATCACCAAAACACGTAGCATAACGTTCTGCTGCTTTAGGTTATTCAATAACAAGTTCGAGTTCGTCAAAATAGCGAAGGACCGCGATTTGCAACAGGGTCTCCTGTTCGTCCACGGAAAGCCCGGTGGGCATGTCCATTTTTCGTTCCCACACCCAACTGCCGTCGCGTTCCATCCCTGCTGGTTCGTAGATGCCCAACGTAGCAAAGACACAGTACGTGCCTTCCATGATCAGGGCTTGTTTGTTGTCCTTTTCTAACTCGGGCTCGAAGCCCCGTCCCCGCGACTGTATGCCGATCAGAAACAAGATGCTTTCCATGCTCGGTTCCCGCCCAAACCGCTCCTGCACCCACTCCTGCAAGACGTGCCACCGAGGAGCCACATCGGGTGTTGCGTCGAGCAATGAACGAAGAGGATGGGGTTCTGTCATAACATCGTCAAACCAAAGCGCCGAGCAACGAGTCCATGCGGTTCTTAGAAACGGCCCGGTACGCTGAATCGGCGCTGCGCCAGGCTCTTTTTGACCCACCGGCGTCTGTTTTCTCGACCCCTAGCGCTGCTATGGGCTTCAAAAATGCGTCCGTCGTTGGATCTGAAATCCCTCAGGCTCGCTTTCCGACTGACATACCAGACCGTTTCTAAACCGTCGGTTCTACGTTTGCTCGGCGTTTTGATTCCTAATACTGCTTCTTTTTGATCCTCGGGGTTATTAATCCAGCCATTGGGCAGCTTCTTCGAGCAGGACTTGGTGGTGGGTATGCAGGAGCCGGGCAATAACATCGCCCAGGGTCCGCACCGCACTGCCTCGGGGACGCCCGCTCACCAGCGTCTTGGTCCAAGTCAACCCCGTCTCGAGCGCTTCGAGGGCCTCCGACAGGGCAAACCACCACGACGTAGCCGTTCCCGACTGTGATGCCGCGGGCGTGGCCAGATCAAGCATATGTTCTCCTTTGGCACGCACGGCCTGGTGCAAAGCTTCAGCCGTGGCCTGCATGGTTTGCGCCATGTGTGCCAGTTTTTCTTTTTGGGCCAGCGAAAGCGCTGCATCAGCAGCCTGCTGCTCCTGCTGCCCAATCGTAAACAGCATCTGAAGCGTGCTGACCACCACCGCCTGAAACGCCACTTTTTCGGCGTCGGGGTGGCGGGCCAAGGAGCCAATCACCAAGGCGTAGGTGGAATCGGCAGGAAGAGGAGCAAGATCTATAGTGGAAGGGGACGCAACGTCCCGTGAAAGTTTCAAGCGATAGTCAGGGCGGCTGTTAGCTACAGTCTGCCACCGACGAAAGAGAGACATGGTGTCTGTCTCGTCCATATAAAGGTACCGGATGTTCGTAGGTCAATGAAGAAGGGGACGGGGCGCTAGGTTGTTGGTTTTGCACCCCTTGCCTTCTGGCCGCGCAAACAGTCCGCTATTCCGAAGGTTCCACCGTGAAAATCCGATGATGTAGTCGTCAAACAACGATGAGAAAACGGGGAAAGGAACGGTTTTCCTCGTGCTTCTCTCAAAACATCGGGTCCCGTGGCTCCACGGCTTCATGCAGTGCATCCAGGACGGCCTGCGCCGCTTCGGCTTGAATTTTCCCCCCGCGCAGCGCCACCCGCACGGTTTCGGCCCCCAGAGCCGCGTACACGGGCAATAGATGCGGCAGGTACTGTTGCAATGCTTCGATATGCCCCGCCACGGTTTCGTCATCGCCTCGGGCAATCGGACCTGTCAAGACATTCTCGGGCAGCTGTTGCTGCAGGTTTTGCCACGTCCCTGCCACCAACGGACGAACCAGGGCGCTCCCCTGCTGCCGCTCTATCCCCGCATCGCTTAACACTTCCCCAACCAGCGCCATCAGGGTAACCAGATAGTTCGATGCCATAGAGGCGGCGAGGTGATAGCGCATTTTGGCCTTGGGATTCAGCACCAGCGACCGTGCCCCCAGGGCGCGGGCCAAGCGACTGCCTGTTTTCACCGCCTCCGCATCGCCTTCGAGCGTCACATAACACCCCTGGAACACGTCGGGGGTACTGATGCCCGTGAATGTTTGCAACGGATGAAAGCTGCCCACGGCGGCCCCCCGTTCTGCCAGTGGAGCAAGTACCCCTGCTGTTAGCGCCCCCGACGTGTGCAACACCACCCCCTCTTCCCATGAAGTTGGCAGTTGGGCGAGTTGGCGAGCGACACGGGCCAGGGCATCATCGGGCACGCAGCAAAAAACCACGGGCGCTCCGCCACCCTCCCAGTCCGCAAGGGTTCCCGCCTGATGTGCCTCAACCTGAGCGGCCAAGCGCTCGGCGGCGGCGGATCTTCGGCTATAGATTCCCTCCATCACATACCCGGCCTGACGCAACGCCTGCGCCAGTATGGTACCCAAGGCACCGGCACCGATCAGGCGTATGGCCGGACGTTTCATGAGGGAAGCGAGGACGGGTTCAGGTCACAACGCTCCATAATCCGAAAACGCAACGGTAAAAGCGACTAATTTCGCCAAAGGGCGGCACTAAAAGCCCCTCGAAAGCCCTCTCCGGGACGTTCAGCCGTCAGGATGCGCGCTTCATGATTCGTCCGGTGCATACACGCCAGCAACGCGACCAGTAAGGCCCCTTTGCCATTCACCTGGACCTCTCCGCTGTTGAGCAGGCTCATGAGCCGCGACACATCCTGCGCCTCCACCAGGGCACAAAACGTGGCGTAGTCTTCTTCCGAAGCAGCCACTACATCCGCAGCAGCAATGACCAACGCCCGCCGGTTGTACATCACCTCTCCGACGGCCTGCCCCAGTTCTCGGCAAAAGGCCGGCGACTCTTCTCCCATCACAACCGGGACAATGTCAAAGTCGTCCAGGACCGTTTGAAGGTACGGCACCTGCACATCGATGCCTTCTACGTGGAAATGCCCTTCATCGCTCACAAAAATGTCATCGTCTTCATCGCACAGTTCATGCCGGACGCCATCACTCACCTGAACGTCGCCCAGGGGGGTGTGGTAGGTATCCACGCTGCAAATGTTAATGCGGGCCGAGGATCCACCGTGGCTGGGACCAATCAGGATCACGGTGTCATAGTGTCGTCCTTGCAACAAGGCATACGCCTCGGCAGCGGCGGCTCCGCCCTGCAATTGGTTGGAGGCAGGCACAATCAGCGCCGTGATGTCCCCCTCAAGGACATCGGGAGAGGCGGCATTTAAGTTGGCCGCTATTTGCGCCTGCAACGGGCGCGGCTGCGTCGGGTAGACGCGGGGTTCAGTCAAGATCATGGGTAAACAAACAACGTGAGAAGGCACACCTTATCTACTGCGTCAGAACACGCCCGAGCGGGTCATTATCCTGAATGGAAGCGCTTCCAAGTGGTAATTCCCGCCAGAAGCGTTGTTCTTCCCTGCAATTCTCATTCCCGGAAGCGGTTCCACCTTCAGTGAGATAAAAAAGAAGATGGGGGTAGTCGTGGTGTTTCAAGACGAACCGAACGGCGGTGAAGTCGTAATGGTTATTCCAGCGCTACCGAAGAGGGTACAGCGCCTTACATGGATCATCCTTTGTGTCCTTATGTCGGACTCGGTATATGATTATGTGATTGTTGGCTCGGGATTTGGCGGCAGCGTTTCGGCCCTCCGCCTGACCGAAAAAGGATACCGCGTGCTGGTGCTGGAGCGGGGCAAGCGGTTTCAGGACGCCGACTTTGCCAAAACCACCTGGAACATCCACAAATACCTGTGGGCCCCGGCACTCGGTTGTTTTGGGATCTTGCAGATCAGCCCCTTCAAAGATGTGATGGTGCTTCATGGGGCAGGCGTAGGCGGCGGCAGCCTGGGCTATGCCAACGTGCTCATGCAACCCGAGAAGGAAGCCTTTGCCACCGCTGCCTGGAAACATCCGATTGATTGGGGCACCACGCTGCAGCGTCATTACGACACAGCCACCTTTATGCTGGGTGTCACGTCCAACCCCCGCCCCTCTCCCGCCGACGAGGTGATGCAGTCTATTGCCGAAGAGCGTGGCTTTGCACAAACCTTCCGCCCAACGCCCGTGGGTACCTTTTTCGGGACGCCCGGCCTCGAAGGCGTGGAGGTGTCCGATCCGTACTTTGACGGCGAAGGCCCTTCCCGGCGAGGATGCTTGCACTGCGGGGCCTGTATGGTGGGCTGCCCACACAATGCCAAAAATACGCTGGTCAAAAACTATCTGTACCTGGCAGAAAAGTGGGGTGCTGAGATCCGCGCCGAGCGCGACGTGCGTGACATCCGTCCCCTGCCTCCGAGCGAAGTGGATGGGGCCCGCTATGAAGTTCACCACCGTCGCTCCACACGGTGGGGCCGCCGCCAGGAAACCGTCCGCGCACGCAATGTGATCGTGTCTGCAGGCGTGCTGGGGACCCTCAAGCTGCTGTTCCACACCCGTGATGTGTCTGGCTCATTGCCAAACCTGTCTTCGAGACTGGGCGATGTCGTGCGCACCAATAGCGAAGCCCTGATGGGGGTGGTCGCCCGTGATGGAAACACCGATTACTCTAAAGGCATCGCCATCACCTCCATCTTTCACGCCGACCCCGTCACTACCATCGAGCCGGTGCGTTATCCGGCAGGCTCCTCGCTGATGCGGCTGTTGTCAGGCCCCACCGTGCACGCGAAGTCGTTGTTGGGCCGGCTGGGCCAGTCGGTGCTCGATGTGTTTCGGAGACCGGGCGACTTTGCCCGCACCCATTTCTTACCCCAATGGGCCGAGCGCACCACCATCGTTTTGGTGATGCAGACCGAGGACAACAAGATTCGCCTTCAACCGGGACGCAACGTGTACACCGGTTTTCGGCGAGGACTTACCTCGGAGGTGGACCCGGAAGCGCCTATTCCCACCCGCATTGAGGCGGCGCATGAGGTAACGCAGCGATTTGCAGAAAAAACAAATGGCATTCCCAATGGCGCGATCACCGAAGGCCTGCTCAACACCCCCGTGACGGCCCATATTCTCGGCGGTTGTCCATACGGTAGCGATGCAAACGAGGGTGTACTAGATGTGGGAGGACGGGTCCACAACTACCCCGGCTTGTATGTCATCGATGGGGCGATGGTGCCTGCCAACCCCGGCGTGAACCCCAGCCTCACCATCACCGCGATGGCCGAACACGCCATGAGCCTGATCCCTCCGAAGGCCGGTGCCCCACAACGGAGTGCCATCGGCGTAGCAACCGAACCAGCCCTTGTGTAAGCGCTGGCTACGTGTTGTCGCAGCAGCATGGAGAGCCGAAAACAGCATCAGGACATCAATGCGATGGGGGAGAAATTAAGTTGAGCACAAATCCTATTTCAGAACGCTCTCGTCTATTTCTGCGCCACTTCCCGTTGTACCGCTAGCTCGGCATGCACCCGCTTTGCGTTCCCATCTTGACGCAGGCAGCGTAAAGTGATATTATGAGTCCCCGTTTGTTTGTATTGGCAGACATGGACATTTGATTGGCATCGCCCTTTGAGCGTCGTATGTTCGTGCGGAGACGCGTTTAGGACCCTCACTGTCCTTTCAGCCTGCCTCACCTACCAACGGGTACCTGCTGCCTTACACACGGCCCTGCCCCCTTCCCACTGATTCGGCACCCAAAGCCCCTTCAATCCCACCGCCCATGGAAGCCAACTTAAATCCAGCCCTCTCTTCAAACGCCCCCCAAGCTCGACTGAGCATTAAAGAGAAAGTGGGCTACAGCCTGGGCGATGCCGCCTCGAATATCTACTTCCAGATCTTCGTCGTCTTCTTGCCCAGCTTCTACACCAACGTCTTTGGCATCTCCGCCACAGCGATGGGCACGATGTTGCTCCTAACACGCGTATTTGATGCCGTGAACGACCCGCTCATGGGCATGATCGCGGACCGGACCAATACGCGCTGGGGCAAATTCCGCCCCTATATCGCTGTGCTGGCGCTCCCGCTGGCAGTGGGCGGCGTGCTGGCTTTCACCACGCCCGACTTCAGCGACCGGGGCATGCTGATCTATGCCTATATCACCTACAGCTTGCTGATGGTGCTCTATACCGCCGTGAACGTCCCCTACGCCGCGCTGATGGGCGTTATTACGCCCACCTCGAAGGAGCGGCAAACGGTGTCTACCTATCGCTTTGTCGCGGCCTTTATTGGTCAGCTCATCATCGGCTCCACCGCCCTCATCCTCGTGCAGCGGCTCGGCGACGGCGACACCCAGGTCGGCTGGCGATTCACCATGATGCTGTATGGCGTGCTGGTGGTGGCCCTGCTGCTCGGGACGTTTTTCCTGACCAAAGAGCGCGTGCAAACCACCCAAAGCTATCAGGGAAACATTAAGGAGGACCTCAAGGACCTCTTCAAAAACAAACCCTGGGTGTTGATTGGTGCGGCTACGGTCTTCCAGTTGACGTACATCGTCATGCGCGGCTCGGCCACGCCGTACTATTTCGAGTTTTTTGTACGGGATCAGGAATTGTCGCTCTTTGGGTCGACCATCGTTCTCGACTATGCCTATTTCACCTCGTCCTTCCTCACCGTAGGCACCTTCTCCACGCTGGCAGGCGCGATCTGCACCGGGTTGTTCACGAAAAAGATGGACAAAAAGACCACCTACGCCTCCTTCCTGATCGCGAGCGCTGGTTTTTCGGTCTTTTACTTCTTCCTGCAGCCCGACAGCGTGCTGATGATCTTCGTGCTGAACGTGCTGGTCTCGTTCTTCTTCGGATCGGTGTCGGTAATTCAGTGGGCCATCTACACCGATACGGCCGACTTCGGGGAATGGAAATTCGGACGCCGCGCCACAGCGCTCATCATGGCGGCTTCGTTGTTTGCGCTGAAACTGGGCCTGACGCTGGGAGGCACCTTCGTAGGTTGGATCCTCGGCTGGTATGGTTTTGAAGCGGGGGCTGTCCAGTCGGAAGAAACCTTAACCGGCATCCGGATGCTGATGAGCTTCTACCCGGCCATCTTTGGCATCATTGGCGGGGCGATTATGCTCTTCTATCCGCTCAATGACAAGAAAATGATCGAAATCGAAACAGACCTGACCAAACGCCACGCGGAAGACGCCTAGCTTTCCACTGATCTCCCACTCACCACCCCCCTACCCATTGCCATGAAAGCCGCCTCACTGCTTCTTGTTTTCCTGCTGCTCCTGAGCGCCTGCGCCGAATCAACGCCCGACGCGGAAGACACCGCACCCGCCGTCGAACCCACGACGCTGAAGGATGCCTTTGCCAGTGCGTTTCTGGTGGGCGCGGCCCTCAATCCCCGCCAGGTCAGCGGACAAGATTCGATGGGCAACGCGCTCGTCGCTGAGCAATTCAACAGCATCACCCCCGAAAACGTGATGAAGTGGGGCCTCATCCATCCCACCCCCGACTCCTTCGCTTTTGCAGCAGCGGATGAGTTTGTGGCGTTCGGTGAGGCGCATGACATGTTTATGGTGGGCCATACGCTGGTGTGGCACAGCCAGACGCCCGGCTGGGTGTTCCAGGACGAAAACGGCGACCCGCTCACCCGCGACGCGCTGCTGGAACGCATGCAAAACCACATCGAAACCGTTGTAGGCCGCTACAAAGGCCGGGTGCAAGGCTGGGATGTGGTTAATGAAGCCCTCAACGAAGATGGCACCCTGCGCGAGACGCCGTGGCTGCGCATTATCGGCGAAGACTACCTCGTGAAAGCCTTTGAGTTTGCCCACAACGCCGACCCCGATGCCGAGTTGTACTACAACGACTACTCGCTGGAAAACGCCCCCAAGCGCAACGGGGCGGTGCGGCTGGTGACGAGCCTGCAAGAAGCAGGCATCCCGGTCGCAGGAATCGGCACCCAGGGTCATTTTAGCTTCACCTTTCCCACATTGGCACAGCAAGACAGCACCATCGAAGCCTTTGCCGCGCTGGGCGTAAAGGTGATGGTCACAGAACTCGACATCGCGGTGCTGCCCCGAGAAAGCCTGAGCAACACGGCAGACGTCAGTGAGCGCCAGGCCTTCCAGGCACGCATGAACCCGTATACCGCAGGGCTCCCCGACTCGGTGCAGCAAGCCCTGGCCCAACGCTATGCCGACCTTTTCAGCGTCTACGTCAAACACCAGGACGTGATCGACCGCGTAACGTTCTGGGGCGTCACCGACGGCGACTCGTGGCTCAACGGCTGGCCTATTCTGGGCCGCACCAGCTACCCGCTGCTCTTCGACCGCAACTACCAGCCGAAGCCTGCTTTCCATGCCGTGATGGAAACGGCCCCCTGAATAACGCCGCCCATAACCGAAACATCCCGGATCAATCCGTCTACGTTGCCCGCGCCACGCGTAGGCCATTGACGTTGCCTAGTGTCGTAACAGTACGTCCCAACGGATCGAGCACGGACGCTTTTCTGCCTGCGTTCCAACTCATAAAAAGCGGGCACTGGTCCAGCCAGCAACACGCGTATTTTGTACCGCCCTCGAACCCGTTGGTGTTAATCGAATTCGGCTTTAATTGGTTGATTCCCAAGTTGCTTGGCCCGAGTTTCCGGTACCCATCCTCCACCGACGTTGACCCACCCCATCCATGGCCCTGCTCCTTGGCATAGACATTTCCACCACCGCAACAAAAGCCCTTCTCATGAACGATGAAGGGGCAGTGGTTGCGGTTGCCAGCAACCCGCATTCGCTCCAGACACCAGCCCCGCTTTGGTCGGAGCAAGACCCGGCTGAATGGTGGGTCGCGACCCAGAAAAGCATCCGCCAGGCGTTGGACAAAGCCGGTGTTTCTGGCGACGACGTGGCAGGCGTGGGACTGACGGGACAGATGCACGGCCTCGTCCTGCTCGATACAGAAGGAACGGTGCTACGCCCCGCCATGCTGTGGAACGACGGCCGCGCCAGCGATGAATGTGACTGGATCCGGGAGCAACTCGGACTCGACGCCCTGGTGGAGGCAACCGGTAATAACGCCTTTGCAGGCTTTACAGCCCCCAAACTGCTGTGGGTCCGTAACCATGAACCGGAGGTCTATGCCCAGGTGGCCCAGGTGCTGCTGCCCAAAGACTACGTGCGGTACTGCCTCACCAATGCCTATGCCACTGACCGCGCCGGTGCAGGTGGGACGTTGCTGCTGGACCTGCAAACCCGCGATTGGAGCAAAAAAGTCCTCGACACACTTGATATTCCGGCGGGGTGGCTGCCCGCAACCCATGAAGGGCCCGAAGTCACGGGTACCATCTCGCCAGAAGCGGCAGCCGCTACCGGGCTTCGCCAGGGAACGCCTGTCGTAGGCGGTGGCGGCGACCAAGCCGCCCAGGCAGTGGGC
The DNA here is from genome assembly GCA_030428385.1 of Rhodothermia bacterium. Taxonomy (GTDB): domain Bacteria; phylum Bacteroidota; class Rhodothermia; order Rhodothermales; family JAAAOL01; genus JAUIDY01. Next base: position 18,491 of record JAUIDY010000013.1, read on the forward strand.
GTAGGCGCCTCCCGGCCCGGTGTGATGGCGCTGACCGTTGGCACCTCGGGGGTGGTGTTTGCCCCCACCGATAACGCGGTGACGGCTCCCAACGGCACCGCGCACAGCTTTCCCCACGCGGTTCCTGGTCGCTGGCACCTCATGGGCGTCATGCTGTCGGCAGCGGGCAGCTTGCGCTGGTACCACGATACCTTTGCGCCCGACATGAGCTACGACGACCTGCTCGCGGAGGCCGCCGACGTTCCACCCGGTGCCGACGGTGTCTTTTTTCTGCCGTACCTCTCCGGCGAACGGACGCCCCATGCCAATCCCCACGCCACCGGCGTTTTCTTCGGTCTCACCTTGCGCCATGGCCGTGGGCATATCACCCGTGCCGTGCTCGAAGGCGTGGCCTTTGGCTTAAAAGACAACCTGACGTTGCTCCGCGAGGCAGGTGTCCCCGCTCCCACCGAGTTACGCGTATCGGGTGGCGGGGCCCGCAGTCCGCTGTGGCAACAGATTCTCGCCGACGTACTGGGCGCTCCCCTCCTCGCCCCCCAAACCACCGAAGGCGCTGCCTATGGGGCCGCCCTCCTCGCAGGTGTTGGTGCCAACATCTGGGCTGATGTAGATGCAGCCTGCGATGCCACCATCGCGTGCACGGTGACTGCCACTCCTGATGTGGCCATGATGACCACCTACGAAGGGATTTATCAAACCTTCCGCAGCCTTTACCCCGCCATGGAATCGTTGTTTTAGAAGCTGTTTTGATTTTCAGCTTGAAGCGAGCAAGATGACATGGTGGATGGATTTGCCCTCCTCTATTAATTCAACGCTATATTGCGCGATATTTAATTTCGCAGGCCTGGAAAGAAGGCCTTTCCCGCGCCCGAGCAGTCGCCCCACCCTGCTCATTAACGGCACGGTTCCTGCTTCCCCCTTCTCCCAAACCCTGGAAACGCTGTCTTCCTGACGGCAACCACCCACCAACAAAATCACTTTTTTTTCAGTCCGACTGAATGTAGGCCGGAATCCTTCGTCCAATACTTGTAAACATCCTTTGTCGTCTCCCCCCCAAGACCTGGTAAAAGGCACGTTGCAAGTACCTCAAAATCGTTTGCTTGGCTCACAAACACATAGCCCCCTTCACCGCGTCATCCACGGGCTTTGTGCTCTGGCGTTTCTGTCTTTCTGCCGCGTGGCATGGCTCGGTGCCTATATGGCGGGTGGATTGCTTTTGTTCACAACTGGCCTTGTTCGCGCACAGGACATCGGTTGTACGTGGCATGCGGAAGTGACGTGTCAGCAGTGGACCGTCCGTGATGGCCTCACCTCGAACCATGCCCGCAGCGTGGCCTTTGGCCCCCAGGGGTATATGTGGCTGGCCACCAATGGCGGCATCGTTCGGTTCGATGGCGCTCAGTTCAAAACCTATACAGTAACCAACACCCCGGTCCTCACCAGCAACCGGATCCGACGGGCCGTGGAAGGTCCCAACAAAAGCTTGTGGATCCTCACCGAGCAGGGACATGTGTTCTACCGGGAGCACAACACGTTTGTGCAGTTACGCTTGGATGGCCCGGGCTCTCCGATGCTGGAGGCAACCAGTCTGCAAATTGAAGAAGACATCGTGTGGATTCCCACCCGGGCGGGCCTGTACCGGTTCTACAACGACGTGCTGGAGCCTTTTATGCCTGCAGTACTCCAAGGCGATGTACGCACCCTTCATCGGGACGTGAACGATCGGTTGTGGATTGCCACCAAAGACCACATCTACTACCAGCATGGCGACACCCTCCACGCCGTGGACCTACCCGACTACCCGCCCAACTACATGGGCCGCATCATCCTCTTTGAAGACCAACAGAACAGAATGTGGATCGGGTTCCCTAACCTGACATACCGCATCGACAATGGTCAGGTTGAGCGACTCGATGATGGCGGGGCACCGTTGACCATAATGGACCCGTTTCAGGAAGATGACACCGGCACGGTCTGGTTCAATCATCCCCACAAAGGGTGGGGTTATCATGACGGCACACACTTTCGGATAGCAAATCCTGACAAACCCTATTCCCTCAAACACATCCTACACGCCGCTGACGGATCTGTCTGGAAAGTTACGCGGGTGCTCAATGGAGAGCCCTTTTTGGGGTCGCAGCAAGCCGATGTGTTGTATCGCAACGAAGACCCCATGCTTCGCCTGAGTCGGACCATTAGCGGCATTGCGCAGGATGAAGCAGGAAACGTCTGGGTGTCGGCGACGGATCAAGGGCTGTTCCGCTATAAGCCGGTGTCCGTATATACCTACGATGTTTTTCCGGGCACGGGCCATGGAAACGTGTACCCGGTTCATGTAGACTCGGCAGGAACGGTGTGGGCAGGCGTCTGGCAAGAAGGCGTGGTGCGCATTGGACCCGACGGTTCACAAACCTTCCAAACGGGGAAGCACCCAGAAAGTGCAGAACTGATTACGGCCCTTTACATGGATCGCCGAGGCACCCTCTGGGTGGGGAGGTTTGACGATCTCTGTATGATGGTGGAGGGCACGTGTGTAGAACTGCCTCCCCACATCCCCAAAGTCCAGACCAAGATCGTCCGTGCGGTGATGGAAGATCAAAAAGGTCAGTTTTGGATGGGGGCGAATGTTGGTCTTTCAAGGGGGAATCCCTATGACCCCGAAAGCGACTGGGTGGTCTATGACTTGGAACCCGACGTCCAGGAAGAGCGCGTCCGCGTGCTTGTAGAAACCCGGAACGGAGATATCCTCACCGCTGTGAGCGGCTATGGGATCTATCGTTTTCTTGAGGAAACCAACCAGTTTGAGCGCTTCAACAAAACACATGGCCTGCCTTCCAACTTTGTGCGCGACATCTATGAAGATGAAGCAGGCGTGCTCTGGTTGGCCATGGAAGACTTTGGGTTGTGCCGCCTGGATCGTCAGGACGGGCGCTCGCTGGTGCAGGCCGATTTGCACTGTCTCACGACCGAAGACGGCCTTTTTTCCAACAACCTCCACCGCATCATTGAAGACGATTCGGGCCGATTCTGGATCAACAGCAACGACGGTATTTTCTGGGTTTTACGTTCCAACCTCGAAGCCTTTGCGGCGGGGACGCTGCGCTCCGTCATCTCAGTGAGCTACACTGAAGCCGATGGCATGCTCAACCGCGAAGGGAATGGGGGCATCCAGCCCGCCGGAGCCCGTGGTGCCGACGGGCGCATCTGGTTTCCCACCCAGAATGGGGTTGTTGTCATTAATCCCACTGAATTAGAAGCCGCACCGCCGCCCACTCCCCTGATCGAGTCGGTTATTGCCAACGGCGAGGTGCTTCAAGGGCCCTCGGTGAGCCTTTCGGCAGATCAGGATGAAGTTGATATTTTGTTCACCGCCCTCGAATTCACCCGCCCCGACGACGTGCGCTTCCGCTACCGGCTGGGCCCGGACAGCCCCTGGCGCGAGGCCGGGGCCTCCCGACGGGTCTCGTTTGCGCAGTTTCCGGCAGGTGCGCACACCTTCGAGGTGATGGCCGGGGTGGGCGGGCTCTGGAGCCGCCCCATGGCCCTTTCCATCACCAAAGTGCCAGCCTTCTGGGAAACCCGGTGGGCGTACGGCCTGCTGGTGGCAGGGCTGATGCTGCTCGGATACGGTGCCTTTCGTTTCCGCTTGCGTCAGGCCCATGCGTTGCAACAAAAACTGGAACGGGAAGTCGCCGAACGCACCGAAGACCTGCGCCGGGCCAACGAACTTAAGTCGCACTTCCTGGCCAACATTTCCCATGAGTTCCGCACCCCGCTGACCCTCACCTTTGGCCCCCTCGAAGACGCCATATCGGGACGGTTTGCGACGCTGCAAGAAGCCCGTCCTCACTTTGAGCGGGCACGGCGCAACGGTGGACGGCTGCTTCGCCTCATCAACCAACTGCTTGACCTATCCCGGCTGGACGCCGGTGCCCTCCTCCTTCACCCCGGACGCCACGACCTGGCCGCGCTGGTCCGCCATCTCACGTCCATGTTTCAATCGCTGGCGCAAGCCCGGCAGATGGAGTTGCAGGTCGACCTTCCGCCGGGGCCGTTGTGGCATGGATTTGATGCCGACAAAATCGAAAAGGTCATTGTAAACCTGCTTTCCAATGCCTTCAAGTTTACCCCCGATGGCGGACAGGTTTCCATCCGCCTACGCCAGGAACCCGATCAGGGCGTGCGTCTTACCGTAACCGATACCGGCGTGGGCCTTTCCGAAGAACAACAGCGGCGTATCTTCGACCGGTTTTATCAAGCCGATGCGGCCCAGACGCGCTCCGCGGAAGGGTCTGGTATTGGCCTCTCCCTCGCCAAAGAATTTGTTCATCTGCATGGCGGCTCCATCGCGGTGCGTAGCACCCCGGGCAACGGTTCTCAGTTTACGGTGCTGCTGCCTCCGAGCCTCGTCACGGATGACCCAACCGCACTACCAGAACTTGCCGGAGATGGCATTCCGCTGACATCCACCGAGAACGAGCAATCGTCTTTCTCGGTCGCCCCGCATCCTCCCGTTTCTGCAACGTCCCTTCCCGGGGTAAAAACCGATGTTCAGGACCGCCCGATGGTGCTCATGGTGGAAGACAACGCCGATATGCGCGCCTACATGCACCATCACTTGACGCCGTATGTAGACCTTGTTGAAGCGATTGATGGGCAAGATGGTCTCGACCAGGCTCTGGCGCTGGTGCCCGACCTCATCCTCAGCGATGTGATGATGCCCCGCATGGATGGCATTTCCCTCGTTCGGGCCCTTAAACGAGACCACCGGACCAGCCATATCCCCATTGTACTGCTTACCGCCCGCGCCGACGCCGAAAGCCAACTTCAGGGGTTTGAAGAAGGTGCGGAAGCGTACCTCCCCAAACCGTTTCATGCCGACGTTTTGGCGGCCCAGATCCAGCGCCTGATTGCGGAACGACAACGGTTATGGCGCACGCTGAAACCCGCAACCACAAATCCCGAATCTACCCAAGAAAGCTCCGATGGACTTCCTGCACGGGAACGGGCCTTCCTGGAAGACGTGGAGCGAGTCATTTTGCGTGAACTGGGCAACGAGCAATTCGGGGTAGACCCGCTGGCCGATGTCATGGCCATGAGCCGCCGTCAACTTTTGCGCAAGGTACGGGCCCTGACCGGCGAAACAACCACAGATCTCATCCGCCGCCTGCGGATGGAACGGGCCGCTGCCTTGCTGGCCGAGGGCATGCTTTCGATCAAAGAGATTGGCGATGCCGTGGGGATGTCCAATGCTTCCTCCTTCTCCCGCGCCTTCCGCAAAGTGTATGGGGTGGCCCCAACGGATTTTGTAGCCGATACCCGCTCCGCGCCCGCCGTCTAGCCCCCTTTCGAACACCTTGCAAACAACCCCAGCTATGGATCAGCCTGTTGGGGCAAAAGCCAAGTATAGAGGTGCATCAACGCGGTGCGGGGCTTTTGCCTTTAACCACCTTTCGGAGCAGACAGCAGCTGACGCTTCCCGCCTTCTAGTTGGTGGACACCCCACCCCAATAGGCGTGCCCTTCGTGTCTTGAACCAACGGTACGGATTCTTCTGCATACCTGCTTTCGAATGCCAGATTCCTTTCTAAATCTGGCATTTCACAAACCCTAAAATGGCTTATTCCCGTTTCGTGCCCGGCGTTATCTGTTGGAAAAAGCCCCCACACGCCACCATCTAGAAAAAAATAAAAAATGCCCTTTCTACATAAAAAGGGCTGCCTATGTCCCCTCTGGTGCAGTGGATGTCCCCTATGGTACAGCATGTCCCTAATGGTACACTTAATGTCGAGCATGGCAAAGTAGCCGGACCGTACGTTGGCTACCGATGATGGACGCCGGTTCACCCGTTCGACTTCATCTCGTTTACATCTTTCATGTACGCCCCCTGAGCATCATGACTTTCTCACGCCCTCAAAACACTGTTTCGTTTCAACACAACGCCCCCCGCTTCTTGGATGAAGCTGCTCCGAGTTCACCGATGGTGATGGTAACTGATACGTCGCTGCGGATCCTGGCCACCGATGTGCTCCTCGCCGAATGCACGGGGTATGATCAGTCCGACCTTTCGGGTGTACATCTGGCACAACTGATCCGGGAAGATAACCGCCAAAATACGATGCGTGCAGGTGCCCTTGCGGAAGTGGGCCTGCGCCAAACGGTCGCCTTTGCGTTAGGCCGTCCGAATGGTACCTACAGCACCCTTACAGGTTTTGTGTACGTCAACATGTGGAAAAACCGCCGTTGCTTGATCTGGATGTTGAAAGAACAAGCCTGACCCTTCGCAGCACGGTTTTCTCCCTGGATTAGCCTTCATCCGCCGTCACTTTTACATGGTCTATGCCATGAGTCCGTTCTTATTTGTTCAGATGGAAGAATCCACACCTAGAAAACCGCCCATTCAGGGGGCGAACGAGCCTGAAGAATTGCCCGAAACGCCTTCGGAAAAACCCATGTCCACCCTGAGCCCTGCTCAACTGGAACTGGACACCTTGTTGTCGATGAACCGGAAAAAGCGTCCCCCTTCAAATGCATCGGACGATGCCCCGCATACAGATGGGGAGTCCTGAATCCATGGCCCTTGCCTCCCGTGAGTCTTTCCCCCATTCACAAGCTGCCTTTAATTTCATGAACACTCCGTTGGTCTCGACACCCGTTACCCACGACAAAGCGCCTCCCCTTTCCACGGGATCATCTCCTTCGGCGGTGATCATGGAAGCCCCCACGGCCATCCCCTACTCGATCCTTCACGGCTTGCTGCCGCAGGTCCCGGCCATGCGGGTACACATTATGCATATGAACAAAGTGGAAACGGCGCAGACCTTCCATTTTCTCCAGTCCGTCGTTTGTATCGGTCGCAGTTCTGACAATGACCTGCTACTACGCACGCCGCTGAGAATGGTAGGGCAACATCACATAAAAATTGTCCGAGCGGTGGGCAAATATTGGCTCCTAGATCATGGGACCAATACCACCTGGTGCAACCAACAGCGGGTGGGAACAGGTCAGCGGCTGGAGTTATTCGACAACGATGTCATTCAGATAGGCGATTTCTGCCTCACCTTTCAAGCACTGGGAAGCCGCCTCGTAACGCGCGCACGCTCTCCGTTGCGCCGCCGGTAGCACAGATTCACGCAGCCACTTGCAAGGCGCGATACCGTGCCTGTTCGTCGGGGCGACGCAGGGCGCCATACAATGCGATGAGGAAATCCAGTTGGTACTGCGTCAGCCAATGATCAGGCCCCTGGGTTTCATTGGCCATCGCATAGCTGGCAAGCAACAGGGACTCGGCTTCGTCGAAACGACCGAGGCGGCGTAGGCAATCGCCCAGCCGCCCGGTGGCAAGCACCACCCGCATGTCCTCTTTGCTGAAAGCGGCCTGGCGAATGGCTAACACCTCGCGCAGCAGCGGCTCGGCTTCTTCCGGGACGCGGTCCACGATCATGGCCGCCACGCCATAGATAGAGTTGGCCAGATCCGGGTGATCGGGCGGCAACAGTTTCCGCCGTAGGGCTAGCGCCGTGCGCGCCAGTTGCTCTGCTTCCTCATACACGCCTTGTTCCCACAACAGCGTGGCGAGGCTGGCGGTGGTCATGGCCACTTCGGTGTGTTCCTCGCCATAGAGGGACGTTTCGATGGCCAGCACCTTGCGCAGTTCTCGCTCGGCACCGGGGCGGTCGTTCATCTGCCCCAGCACGTAACTCAGGTTGTTGCGCATGCTGGCCGTCATGGGATGCACCTCGCCAATAATCCGCTCGGCCACAGGCAAGGCCTCCTCTATCAAGCGACGGGCCGTGGCCATATCGCCGAGGTAGATATAGGCCGTCGCGAGGTTGTTGGTTTGTTGCGCCACGTTTACACTCTGGGTCCCATACACCGCCCGCGTGATTCCGAGGGCAGAATCGTAGAGCACCACCGCCCGCTCATAGTCGCCCTGGTCCTTCACCACACCCGCCAACTCGCTCAACGCACTGGCGATTTCGGGGTGGGCATGGCCGTAGAGCTGCCTATTGAGAACCATCGCCTCGTGCAGGAGTGCCTCTGCTTCTTCATACCGGGCCTGTTTCCGTAGCAACAGGGCCAGTTTGCCCATGCCGGCAGCCACAGCGGTGTGCCGTTCGCCATGCTGCGCCCGGTGTATCGCCAACGCGTCGCGCAGCAACGTTTCGGCCTCCTCATACTGATCGGCAAGCCGCAGGGTGGTGGCAAGGTCGCTCATGGCTTCCGCCACGGCAGCCGAAGAACCACCCTCGGCCTGAAGAATGGCCAGTGCTTCCCGGTTCAGCGCCTCGGCCGCCTCCAACCGCCCCGCCTCGGCCAGCACCCCGGCGTGGTGGTTCATTGTACGGGCCGTAGCTGGATGGCCCTCGCCGAGCACCTGCCGTTGCATGACCAGGGCCGCCGCCAACAACGAGTCGGCAGCGGCCACCTCTTTACGATGCACGGCCAATAAGCCAAGGGCCACAAGTGCCTCTGCGACTTCCGGGTGGGTCTCTCCAAACATTTGCTGACGCAGCATCAACGAGCGATGAAGCAACGAGTCGGCCTGTGCATACTGGGCCAGGCTCAGGTACACGTCGCCCATGGTCTGCATCATCCGTGCCTGGACAGCAGGCTGCGCTGCGAGGTCGGTCTCGATACGGGCAGCCCCGCCATCCAGCAGTTCACGGGCGGTCACCACTTCACCACGCGAGGTCGTTGGATCGGCCATCTGGAAGACGCCGGTTAAAAACGCCGCCACCTCCGTCGCGGCATCGCGCTCGCGGGCTATTTCCTCGGCTTGCCGGGCGATGCGTGCATTCTGCACCGCCATCGTCAGCCCAAACGAAAGCAGCAATACAAACACCAACACCGTAACGCCCACACCCACGGTATGCCGCCGAACAAACTTCGAAACCCGATACCCCACGCTGTCTGGCTGGGCCTCCACGGGATGCCCATCGAGGAACCGTTGCACATCGTCTGCCAGCGCCTTCACCGACGTATATCGCCGCTGCGGGTCTTTTTGCAACGCCTTGAGGACAATGGTGTCGAGGTCGCCGCGAAGCCGTCGGCGCAGGACTTCGGGCACCGTGGCTCGCGCCAGACTCACGGTTTCAGGCGTGACGGGCACTGCATCCGTCGTCCTTTTCTCCTGGGTGCGGCCTATAGCCGTGGACGGTCGCTCGGGCTCTTCTTCACAGATCACCCGGGCGATTTCGTCGGTGGCGCGGGTGTTCAGGCGATAGGGGCGGTGCCCGGTGAGCAGTTCATAGAGCAACACCCCCAGTTGATACCCGTCTGTGGCGGTGGTGATGGGCTCGCCGCGTACCTGCTCCGGGGCCGCGTATTCGGGCGTCATGATCCGCACCTCGGCCTGCGTCTGTGCGATAGAGTACGGCGCCAGGTCGGGGTCGAGCAGTTTGGCAATGCCGAAGTCGAGCAGCTTAACCTCCCCCGTTTGCGAGACGAGGATGTTTCCCGGCTTGAGGTCGCGGTGGACCACGAGGTTTTGGTGGGCAAACTGCACCGCTTCGCATACGCGCTGAAACAACCGCAAACGCGCAGGGATCGGCAAGTGGTTGGCGTCACAATACGCATCAATGGGCACACCGCCTTCCACATATTCGAGCGCGAAGTAGGGACGCCCGTCCTCTGCCATGCCACCGTCGTAGAGGTGAGCAATGCTAGGATGCGCGAGGGCTGCAAGAATCTGCCGCTCCTGCCGGAAGCGCCGCAGGATGGCGTCGGTATCCATGCCGCGCTTCACCAGCTTGAGCGCGACGCGGCGCTGAAACTGGGCGTCGTCGCGCTCGGCCAGAAACACTTCGCCCATGCCGCCACGCCCCAGCCGCTCCAGCAACCGATAGGGGCCGATGTGCCCCGCCAACGGCTCTGCATCATCCGATAACAGCCGGCGCTCCAGCACCAGCGTGTGGTCCGGTTCGTGTGCGGCCAGCATGGCTTCCACTTCGCGGCGCACCTCTGGGTCACCTTCACACGCTTCTTCTAAAAACGCAATCCGCCCTTCTGCGGGGTGATCCAGCGCAGCAAAAAAGAGCGATTCGAGCCGATCCCAACGATTTGTATCCATAACATTTGAGACATTGGATACCCCAGATGGCGTCATGAGCCAACAAAAATGGCCAGGCTATCCATCAAAACTGAAGGTCGTAGGCTACTTCTTTGCGGAGCCAGGCACGGGCCGCCACCCACGACCGCTGCACCGTTTTGATGGAGACATTCAGCGCGTCGGCGGTTTCCTCCAGCGTCAGCCCACTGAAAAAACGGAGGTTGACGACGTCGCTACCCCGTGGATTAATCACAGCCAGCCGATCCAGGGCTTCGTCCAGTGCCAGCACCTGTTCGGCCTCTTCGCTGGATAAAAAATGTTCGGCTTCTTCCAGCGGAACCGGCTGCTGCCCCCCGCCTCGCTTCTGGCGCGTCCGCGCGCGGGCATAATCGACCAGGATACGGCGCATCGTGGTGGCAGCAATGGCGAAGAAATGACCGCGGTCCTCCACCCGGAGGCGCTGCTGGTTCACCAGTTTCAGGTACGCTTCGTTAACCAGTCCCGTCGTCGAGAGCGTGTGGCCCGGACGCTCGCGGCGAAGCTGTTTCCGCGCCAGCGTCCGCAGTTCATCGTACAGCAGTGGCATCAGATCTTCGAGCGCGTCGGCGTCGCCGTCGTGCAGCCTGCGCAGCAGTATGGTCACTTCTCCCGTGGCGGACATCTGGGCGATACGAACTAAGGGGGTGGGGCACCTTGAAGAAAGTACCTAAATCCGCTGAAAGAAGACAATCGCCGTCTTTTTTCAGGGCCGATGTCCAATAATTGGCCATGCCGACGCCATAGGAAGAAACCGCTATTCATCTTCATTCGGTCCGTACCATGAAATCAACGCTTCTGCTTTTCCTCCTCGTCGCGTTCTGCGGCACCGCTCATGCCCAAGTGAACGACAGCCTGATTGTCCTTTTCCTCTCCGACCCCGGTGTCCGCGTGGGCGACGTGCTTGACGGCATCCTCGATCATTCTTCACCCAAGCGCTTCGACGCCACGGGAGATGGACAGGCAAACCTCATTATGCGTCGCGAAAACAACCAGGGCGGCCTCCAAGATGTGCGTGTGCTGGGCTTCGAGGAAGGCTCGCCCACTGAAATTTGCACCGTAGAAGACGTGCCCACCACCCTCGGCATCACCAGCAACATGGATATGTGGGGGTTCGCCGACGTTAACGGAGACGGCTTCCGCGAAGCCATTTTTTACAACGACTCCGAAACCGTGGGCAGATCACTTTGCGACAATGAAAACATCGAGGCCTGGCGTATTGAACAGGTGGGCAAGTTTCGGATGGTTGGTGCCGCGGACCTCACGGGCGATGGCCACGAAGAAATCATCCTTTTCCTCGAAGACACCCAGCAGCTACAGATATGGCAGATGCCCGGTTCGTCTGGCAACCGCTGAGTTCGCCTGCACCTCTAAAAAAATGACACCTCCCTCGTATCCCGTTTTACTCATCTCTATTCGGTGATCGCTATGAAAACCAACCGCTTGAGTTTTGCCTTATTGGCACTATTGGCCCTCGCTTTTCAACCAGCCCATGCGCAAATCGTCATCGATTCGGACCCGCCGCCCTTTTTCCCCGGCGAGAACTTCACCGTCACCTCCACCCATGAAGTAGGATTGGAAGTAGGACCCTTCAGCGAATCCCACAGCGTGGAAATCGAACTAACCGGAGAAGACATCCGCAACTTCTGGGGCACGCTCTGGGGCTGGATTACCGGCGGCGGCAACGACGGGGGCGGCGGCGATGATGGGGGCGGTGACGATGGCGGTGGCAATGATGACGGAGGCGGCACCGACACGGACACGGACTCGGACAACGATAATGACAGCGATAACGATTCCAGCAGCGGGGGCGGCAGCAACACGGGCCAGGGTGACGCCGCCGAGAATGACACCTCGCTGGCCGACTACGTGGGCGTGCAAGGCGTCCGGGTGACGGAAAACCGGCTGGTCATTCGCATGAACGACCCCGCCATTCATTCCCTCACCACCAACGAGCCGATGCAGGTCCCCGCTATCTTCCTGAAAGACCTCGGCGTCACGCAGACGAAGTACGTCCCACCCGGCACCTACACGCGCAAAGGACGCAACCTTGTCCTTCCGCTGAAAAAGCGTCCGAAAAACCGCTGAGCGGGTGATCTTGCTTGCCTTCACGTCCCCTTTGCCACATCCAACGACGCCTTATCATGAAACGCTTTCTCTTGTTGTTTCTTTTCCTGATCGCTGTCCCTGCAGAAGCCCAGCCCACCCTGCTCTACGAGTCCCACCCCGGCATGCGGCTGGTTGAACTCGGTGAACTCATCCCCACGCTGCAAGGTCGCCACGACTATAACGGCGACGGCGTGCGGGACCTTACCTTGCTGCGCGGCGAGGGCAGCAGTATGGCCTCTACGGACACCCTCTTTGTCATTTCCATTGCCTCTGGAGAAATCCTGGGGCACCGGCCCTTTACGGACATCTCCGCCGCCATGGGAAGTCAAAACCTGCGCTTCCTCGGCTATTTCGACATCAATGGCGACGCGGTGAAAGAAGCGGCGTTTTTCGACCGGGATGCGCAGGTGCTGGGCCTGCTGGGTGTGCTCGAAGGGGGCAAAAAACACGGAAGCCAGGAGCCGTTTGTGATCCCCGCCCGCACGGTTGTCTTCCTGGACCTGACCGCCGACGAACAGGCCGAATTGATCATCAGCAACCCGCAAACCGAGACCGTGCAGGTGTACGGACTGGGCGAAACCAGCACGTCTACCGAAGCCATTGAGGTGGCGCTTGCGCCGCTGCTGGAAAGTTTCCCCAATCCGTTCCGCGAGCAGGCCACGCTGGAATATGAAGTGCCGAAGGCGGGCCCCGTAACGCTGACGGTGTATGACCTCCTGGGTCGCCGCGTCCGCACCCTGCTCGACGCAGAGCTGCCCTCCGGCCTGCACCGCGCCGTGTGGGATGGCACCGACGCCTCGGGGCAGCGCGTGGCCGCCGGGACCTATTTCTACCAGCTACGCGTGAACGACGCGGTTACCAGCAAACAAGTCATCCGCCTGCAATAGCGCCCTTATGGCGCAAACTGGGCCACGCCATAGGCCCCACTCGTGCGCCAGTTTTTTTCGCCGTGGGCATCGAGGCCGGCTTGCGTCTCGGCGTCGATGCCTACGAGGGTGTCGCTCTTGAGTGTGCGAAGCACCATCAGCGAGGTAGGAAATCCCTGGATGGCGTCGAAGAGGGTGGCTTCGGGTTTCCAGATGGCGTCGTTGGTGGCGCGGCGGTAGTTCAGGTCGCCCTTCGAGATCACCAGCCGCGCCTCACGCATCGACTCCTTGAGGCGAAACGGCAGCTTCCACAACCGCCCCGCCGTATTCCAGAAGAAGTCGGGGATGATGGTGAGTTGCTGCTGCGCCACATAATCCCACAAGCGCACGGCCAGCTTGGCGGTCTGTCCGCCCCGCGCCATCATCGCGTCCAGCAGCCCGTGCACATCCGCCACGATGGCATCGCTCACGAGCACCGGCTGCATCTTGATATGCAGCACCACCTGCTGGGCTACCCCACGGCGCAGGAGAAAATCGACCAGGGCCAGGTCCATCGCCAATTCCGTCCCGGCGTTGTCCAGAATCATATGCACTTCGCCCGCGCCGAACCCGAGGAGGTGCTGCACCACTTCCGGGATGTCGTTCGCCAGCAAATGCTCGTCGCGGGCATTCATGCCCATGGCCGCTGTGTCCTTTAGGCTGAGGTCCATACGGTTGCCCCACAAGCTATACAGGAAGTGCGCTTCCAGGCGTTCTTCCTGCGAACCAGACACGTCCAGTACCGCCGCCAGCGTATCCCACAGCGCGTGCGATTCCAACTCTTCGTGTTTAAACGGCGCAAACGGGTCACGCAGGGTGATCCAATACTGCCCCGCCTCCACCATGAGCCGGTACGCATACATCTCACTGAACAGCCACTCCGTGCCCAGCCACGTTTCCTCCTTGTGTGGCGCATACGCAGCAGCCCATTGGTTAAAGTCGGGCGTCGTTTGGTCGAAAAAGCGCAGCCGGGCATTTTCCCGGATGTCATTCCGGAGCCGCTTCAGGGCGGTCTTGACCGACTTCGCGTAGTCCGAGTTTCGGTCGACGGTTTCCTGAATAATGCTGGGAATCCGCACCTTCATCGAATGATGGGCAAAGGCATTGCTTCCATCTGTGCGAAGGGCGGTGGGGCGGGTAAGGGTGGGGGGAGCGGGTGTAATCATGGGGTGTTGTTTCCGGTGGCAGCGGCACCTCGTTGCCAGAATGCGTTAATTTTGTTGTTTCGAGTATCGGTTAAAAACGAGAACTTCTAGCATCCACCATAAAAAACCAGACATCCGGCTCTTTTTGTGGGCCACAAGGCTTTCATGCCTGTGCCGGTTTGTTATCTTGGCGGCTCATCTTACGAATTTTTTTGAACAGCGTTTTCCCACCCCTATGGAACACCTACCCATCCTCTCCGGCCACGCCCCCAGCGAACAAACAGCGGTTCACCTGCCCCGCCGCTCCGGCCCCGTCACACTGGGCATCATCGTGGGCAACCGGGGGTTTTTTCCGGATCACCTGTGTGAGAAAGGGCGCAAAATCATCCTCGATGTCCTCGAACGCGAAGGCATCAACGCGGTCATCACCCCCGCCGACGCCACCAACAACGGCGCCATCGAAAGCCTGCAAGAAGCCCGCCTCTGCGCGGACCTGTTTCGCAAGCACCGCGACGAGATCGACGGGGTGCTGGTGACGCTGCCCAACTTCGGCGACGAGCGCGCCATTGCCAACGCGCTGCGCTGGGCGGAACTCGACGTGCCGGTGCTTATCCATGCCTTCGAGGACGATGCCAGTCAGATGACCATCGTCAACCGCCGCGACAGCTTCTGCGGCAAAATGTCGGCATGCAACAACCTGCGGCAGTATGGCATCAAGTTTACGCTGACCAGCAAACACACGATGGACCCCGAGAGCGATGCCTTTGCCGCCGACCTGCGGCGCTTCGGCGCGACGTGCCGCGTCACCCGCTCAATGAAAAACCTGCGGCTCGGGCAGATCGGTGCCCGTCCGGCGGCCTTCAACACGGTGCGGTTCAGCGAAAAACTGCTCGAACGCTATGGCATCTCGGTAGAGACATTGGACCTTTCCGAACTCCTCGGCTGGATCCGCCGCATGGGCGACGACGACGCCCCCGTGACGAATAAGCTGGAAGAGATGCGCGCCTACACCCGCGTGGACGGCATCCCGCCCGAAAGCCTGATGCGCATGGCCAAGCTGGGCGTCGCCATCGACACGTTCATCGAGACGCAAGGGCTGGCAGCCACGGCGATCCAATGCTGGACGTCGCTCGAAGAGTTTTACGGCGTGGTGCCCTGCACGGCGATGAGCATGATGAGCAACAATCTGATGGCGAGCGCCTGCGAAAGCGACATCGCAGGGACGCTGAGCATGTTTGTGCTGCAAGAAGCGGCGGGCGTCCCGGCGGCGCTGCTCGACTGGAACAACAACTTCGGTTCCGACCCAAACAAGGGCGTTGTCTTCCACTGCTCCAACCTGCCGAAGGCGTTCTTCGAATCCAGCGGCGACGACGCGCACCGCATGGACTACCAGGAAATTATCGCCGGAACCGTGGGGCGCGACAACACCTACGGCACCATCGTGGGCCGCATCTTGCCCGGACCGTTCACCTACAGCCGCATCTCCACCGACGACCTCCACGGCGTCATCCGGGCCTATGTGGGCGAAGGCCAGTTCACCAGCGACGCCATGCAAACGTTTGGCGGCTACGGCGTCTTTGAGGTGCCGAACTTGCAAACGCTGCTGGCCCACATCTGCGAAAACGGCTTTGAACACCACGTTGCCGCCACCCGTGCCGAAGTGAGCGGAGCCGTCGCTGAAGCCCTCGGCAAGTACCTCGGCTGGGACGTATATGAACATGCTTCCTGATTTTTCCCCCGTTCCGTAGTCCTTCTTCTCAAACCTTCTCCGAACGATGGAACGCCGCACCTTTATCAAAAGCAGCGCGCTCGCCCTTTCGGCCTTGCCGTTTTATGGGGCCACCTTTCAAGACACCCCATACCGCCTTGCCCTCATTGGCAGTGGCTGGTGGGGGATGAACATCCTGCGTGAAGCCATCGCCCACGGCAGCAGCACGGTGGTGGCCCTGTGCGATGTGGACGAGGGCCAGCTTACACGGGCGAAGGAAGAAGTGGGCACGCTGACGAGCGACACGCCCACGCTGTACAAAGACTACCGCGACCTCATCACGACCGAACAGCCCGACATCGTGATCGTCGCCACGCCCGACCACTGGCACGCGCTGCCTGCCATCATGGCGATGCAGCACGGAGCCCATGTGTATCTCGAAAAACCCATCGGGCACACCATCGCCGAAGGCCGTGCCATCCTCAACGCCGCCCGCGCCCATGAGCGCAACGTGCAGATCGGAACGCACCGGCGCGTCTCGCCGCACAACATCTCCGCGATGGAATTCCTGCGGTCGGGCAAGGTGGGGCAGATCAGCCAGGTGAAAGCCTTCGTCAACTATAACCAGCCGCCGGGCTCGCCCAATCCCGACAGCGACCCACCACCGGGCCTCGATTGGGACTTCTGGCTTGGCCCTGCCCCTGAACGCGCCTTTAACTCCCGCATCCACCCGCGTGGCTTCCGGCAGTATCTCGACTTTGCCAACGGGCAGATTTCCGACTGGGGCCCTCACTGGTTCGACCAGGTGCTGTGGTGGACCGACGAAAAATACCCCCGCACCATTTATTCCACCGGCAGCCGCGACATCAAAAACGACGGCGCTGACGCGCCCGACACGCAGTTGGTGGTCTACGACTTTGAATCGTTTACGCTGGAATGGGAGCACAAGCTGTGCGCCGCCAACCAGAACGAGTCGCACAACGTGGGCTGCTACTTCTATGGCACCGAAGGCACGCTGCATCTTGGCTGGCGCGACGGCTGGACGTTCTACTCGCGCAACCGCGACGAATTACCCCTCAACGTTCCGGCCCAACTGAATGCGCCCGACCACCAGAACATCAAAGAGTTGTGGGCGGACTTCATCCAGGCCATTAAGGACGACCACCGCCCCACCTGCGACGTCGAAAAAGGACATTTGGCGACCAACATCGCCCTGCTGGGCATGATCTCGTACCATGTGGGCCGCAGCATTGCGTGGGACGGCGCCACTGAAACCATTGCCAATGACCCCGAAGCCTCGAAGCTGCTCAGTAAAGACTATCGCGGCGAATGGGAGCTACCTTGAGCACAGGACGAATCTCCTACCCGCTCTTTCTGTCACCCCCCAACCCACCCCATCTTCCCCCAGATGCCTAACAAACTAACCAACAACGTCGCTCTCATCACCGGTGCCAGCGCAGGCATTGGCCGCGCCAGTGCCCTCGCTCTTGCTGCCGAAGGGGCCCGCCTTGTTATTTCTGCCCGGCGCGAAGAACGCCTCACTTCCCTCGAAGCCGCCGTCCGAGAGACTGGCGGCGAAGCCATTAGCGTAGTCGGTGATGCCAAAGCAGAAAGCACCGCCCAGCAAGCCGTCGAAGCCGCCCTCGACACGTTTGGCCGCCTCGACATCCTGATCAACAACGTGGGGATTGGCAACTACAAAAACCTCGTCGACACGAGCGCTGCGGACTACGACGACATGGTGGACACCAATATCCGCTCTACCTTTTTGTTCACGCGCCACGCCGTTCCGGTGATGATCGACCAGGGATCGGGCACCATCCTGATGATTTCGTCGATGGCAGGCAAATACGGTTTTCCGGGGCAGGCGGTGTACTGCGCCACCAAGTTTGCCCAGGTCGGCTTTGCGCAGTCGCTCGACAAAGAGTTGCGTCCGCACGGCATCAAAGTGGGCGTGATCTGCCCCGGCGGTGTCAAAACCGAGTTTGCCCTCGGCAAAGGCCGCACCGAAGAGGGTGTTGCTGCCTCTGATATGTTAGAAGCCGACGATGTGGCGGGAGCCGTCCTGCTGGCCTGCACGCAGTCGCCCGGTGCCCGCCTTATTGAGGTACAAATGCGTACGATGGCAGAGGCGTTGACCTAACCTTTTACGGTCATCTCCAACAGCGTCTGCACCATCGACGTCCACTCTTGCTTCAGGCTTTCCCGAGAAACCGGCTCGCCTGCCCGACGATACCAGTAGGCGGCGTTCCCGTCGTCGCCTTCCACGCGGTGCAGGTGGGCGTGGACCCACGCGCCCGAACCGGAAACGTCATCCTGCACCAAATCGTGTGCCTTCGCCCACCGGCCTTTCCCTTGCCACCAGAGCGCCTGCAACGCAAGGCCCAAGCCGTCGGGAGGAGCCGGTTCAGCCAGCGAGGCTTCAAAATCTTGAAGGGTGCGAATCATGGAAAAGAAGACGGCGGATGGAGAAAATGCTTCGACCGGGAGAAGGTGCATGAGACTTTGCGATGCGGGGAAGGTTGCCGTCGCTGGAACCTTGTGTTTTATTTTTGTTCTCCCCAGCGGTGCCACCATTAAGCGCGAGAGGGGAACCACAGCGCTGCTCCTCGAAGCGAGCCGCCGGGGAACGGTTTACGCTCAACGTAGAAGCCCAGGGCTCCCTCAACACCAAACCCACCGCCCCGCTGCACCGCTTCCCTCCAACCACTTCCCCCTTCCCTCTTACGCAATCGCTCCGCCACAGCCACTCCCGGCCCCCGCCGTGCAGCCATAGCAATGCCGCTCGGTGCGAACGATGTGTTGTTGCCACGCCGTAAGATCGAAGTCACGTACGTGTGGACGGAGGCCAGCCGGCAGGTCCATCTTCATGTCGAGTTGCTGGTTGAAGTCGCAGTCGTAGAGGTAGCCGTCCCACGACACCGAAAGGGTGTTGCGG
Source organism: Rhodothermia bacterium (assembly GCA_030428385.1). Lineage (GTDB taxonomy): Bacteria > Bacteroidota > Rhodothermia > Rhodothermales > JAAAOL01 > JAUIDY01. The sequence continues at coordinate 37,382 of JAUIDY010000013.1, forward strand.
CACATCAGCCCGGCGATGGTGCCCGGGTTAAACGCCTGTACCAGTTCCGAGAGATAGTGCGCCGTTTGCCCTTTTTGTTCGAGCCATTCGAGATAGCGCGACATCGGCATGTTGTTTAGCGCCAGCAGTTTGTCGAAATACACGCCGTGGTTGCGGGCCAGCGCCGCTTTCCACTCGGCTTCCAGCGACGCCTGGTTACCTGCCAGATACGCCCCCACGGGATTGGTGACGAGCGTCAGTTGCAAACGGGGATCGCCCTTGCCATATCCGGCCTCGTTTAGTGCCCGCAATGCTTCCAGCGACTTCTCATAGGTGCCTTTGCCCCGCTGGGCATCGGTGTTGAGCTTGCGGTAGTGCGGAAGCGAGCAGATGACCTCCACGCCGCGTTCAGCGAACCACTGTGGCAGGTGCTGATAGCGCCGCGTGGTCAGAATAGTGAGGTTGCAGCGGTCCATCACATGCAGGCCGCGCTGCACACACGCGTCCACCAGATACTCGAAATGTGGGTTGAGTTCCGGCGCTCCGCCGGTTAAATCGACGATTTTGGCCCCGCTCAAGTCAATGGCACGGAGGCATGCCTCCACCGTCTCGCGGTCCATGTTTTCGTCCACGCGGTCGGGACCGGAATCGACGTGGCAATGGCGGCACGTCATGTTGCACAGCTTGCCCACGTTGATCTGGAAAATGTCGAGTTGGGCGGGCTGTAACACGGGCCAGCCTGCTGCTTCCAGATCGGCCTCAAACGAACCTGTACGTGTGGGGCCAACCGAGATTTCCACCCTGTTTAGCACCCGAAACTGCTCTTCGGGCGTGGCAAGTGGAGCCCGGCGATAGCGCATGCTGGTGGCGGCACGTGGGCCTTCCACATCCACCATCGCGCCGTCGCCGCCGTTGTCAATAATGGGAAGGGAAACCAAAGGCTGTGTGTCCTGACTCATGGTTTTTTTAAAACGTGAAACGTAAAAAGTGAACGTGTCTCCAATCGATGTTGCCTGACGTCTTCAGCATATACGTTTCATTCTTACATCATCTTCTCGCGGACCTGATCCAGCATCTGGATGCCATGTACCAGCGAGGCCCCACCCCGGATCGCCGTGGCCACATGGACGGCCTCGGTCATTTGCTCCAGGTCGGCCCCTTTTTGCAGGCTGTCCGACGTGTAGGCGTCGATGCAGTAGGGGCACTGGATGGTGTGGGCCACCGCCAACGCAATCAGCGACTTCTCCCGGGCCGTGAGCGCACCGTCTTCAAAAACTTTCCCGTAATACGAAAAAAAGGCATCAGCGAGGGCTTTGTTTCCTTCTGCAATCTCGCCAAAACGAGCGAGTTGGTCCAGTTTGTAGTACGTCTCCATATGGATCAGGCGTGGTGGCTGAGTAGAAAATGATAGGTTCAGGCGCGTACCAAAACGTTACGCGAGGCCTGCTGGATATGATACCCCAGCAAACCTCGCGTTGAAAGGAATAATCAAAAGTTTTATCCTTTTGTTACGGTTTATGTCCAATCACGGTAACGCTCATCAGCGTCGCATCGCTGTCCGCAAAAGCCAAGCGGTCGGTGGGGGACAACACCGCTTCCACGGCGGCATCAGGGATATCAATCACCCGCGCCTGGGCGGTTTCGATCTGTGCAAACCCGGCGGAACGGACCGTGCCGAGATAGACGTCATAGTCCAGCGCCCCTCCTACACAGCCGACGTACAGTTCCACGGACTGCCGCACCGACGCCGGAATCTCACCGCGCGAGACCACATCCGAGATGCAGAAATGCCCGCCGGGACGCAGTACGCGGAAGACTTCCGCGAACGCTTGCTCCTTATCCGGCACGAGGTTGAGCACGCAGTTGCTGATCACCACATCGACGCTGTTGTCGGGCAGCGGCAGGTTTTCGATGTCGCCTTCGACAAAAAACACGTTGTCGAAGCCTAGTTTTTTGGTGTTTTCGCGGGCGCGGCCAATCATTTCCGGCGTCATGTCCACCCCGAACACTCGGCCCGTTTCACCAACGATCTGGCGTACGACAAAGGCATCAAGTCCCGCCCCGGAGCCGAGGTCGAGCACGGTCTGTCCTTCGTGGATGTTGGCGTATTCGGTCGGGACGCCGCAGCCCAGCTTCAGGTCGGCGTCGGCCACGTAGCCTTCCGTGTCGGCATAGGCATCGCCGATCATGTCGATGTCGCCGCAACCACAGCCGCTGCCCGTGCCGCAGCAGCTATCGCCTGAAACGGCGATTTCGGCGTATTTCTCACGCACGGTGGTTTTGATAGACTCAGCAGTTTCGATAGGCGTTTCGATGGACACTTCGGCAGGCGCTTCGAGGGTGGCTACGGCGTCATCGGCGCAGCAGTCAGGACCACAGCAGGCGGCGGTGGCTTGGGGTTCGGGGGCGAGGGTTGTTGTCATGGTTGTGTTGGGTTTGGTCAGTCTGAATGAAAGAATTCTTCCGAGCAAGCGAGTGGTTTGTAAAAAGAGCGAGTCAGCAGCAGGAGCCAGGCTTCAGGTCGATAAACAGCGCGCCATAGGCCGCCTCCAGGGCACGCAGGGTGTCGTGATTGAGGCAGTAGCAGACGCGCGGCCCTTCGACTTCGCCCTGCACCAGCCCAGCGGCTTTGAGGGCTTTTAAGTGCTGGGAGACCGTGGCCTGTGCCAGCGGCAATTCATCGACGATTTCGCCGCAGATGCAAGTCTGCCGCCGCGCCAGCACGCGCAGGATGGCGATACGGGCCGGGTGGCCGAGGGCTTTGGCCCAGGCTGCCAGTTGCACATCAGCGTCGGTAAAGGGGTCGGTTTTCGCAGTAGCCATTTCTTTTATCGTATATTTACGATGTACGATGACTAACATACGAGCGAATCTTGCTAAGTTGCAAGACGGGGGAAGTTTTTTTCTCGGACGAACGTTATTCTTGGCGTTGGAGGCTGGGAATTGACGTCCGCAGGTCGCAGGTCTATCAGGTCGGCACGTCACCGGTCTCTTCTGTCCAAACACCCGCTCCCCCCTGCTTCAAACTCACCTCCCTCTTACTCCCAAACCCAACAACGCCCACACTCAACCATGCCCCGTCATCTTCTCCTGATCAGCACCTCCACCACCCATGGCACCGGCTACCTCGACCACGCTGTCGACGCCGTTCAAGCGCTTCTTTCAGGCAAAGACTCGGTGCTGTTTGTGCCGTTTGCGCGTCCGTCGGGCATCAGCCACGAAGGCTACACCGCCAAGGCCCGTATGCGGTTCGAGGCGATGGGGAAGACGCTGACGGGTCTGCATGAGTATGACAATCCTGTCGCTGCCATAAAGGAAGCCGAGGCCATGTTCATCGGCGGGGGCAACACGTTTGTGCTACTGCGCGAACTGTACCAAACCGGCGTTATTGGGGCGATTCGAGAGCGGGTGCAGGGTGGCATGCCGTATATGGGCACGAGCGCGGGCTCAAACGTGGCGTGCCGCTCGATGTGCACGACGAATGACATGCCCGTTGTCTACCCGCCCAGCTTCGAGGCGCTGGGCTTGGTGCCGTTTAACATCAACCCGCATTACCTCGACCCCATCACAGGCTCCACCCACATGGGCGAAACGCGGGAAACACGCATCCGTGAATTTCACCACTTCAACAACCAGCCGGTGGTGGGCCTGCGGGAAGGGTCGTGGCTGCATGTGGAGGGCGACACGATGACGCTCGAAGGCGAGCGCCCGGCGCGGCTGTTTCGCAAGGATCAAGATCCCGAAGAAGTGGACGTGGGATCCGATTTGAGCTTTTTGCTGAACGACTAGCGGCTACCGCACCAGCGCATGCGAGACGGTGAGCGATAGGTTAGGCCCCGAGCCAGAAGCCTCATCCACCACTTCGCCGTCAACGATAATACGGGCTTGCAACGACCGGTTGGAGCCGTCGCCCTGGGCCAGGCAGGAAACCGCCATCGCAATGGCAAACGGGCGGGTCGTGGGGGTAATATCCACGTCTATGCCAAACGGCAACGCCGCACTTCCATCGATGTGCGAGACGATCTGGCTGGCGGTACCACCACCGCTGACGGTCCATGCTGCCGAGCAGATGTTCGTAAACGTGCCTTCTACTTCATACCGCACTTCATAGAGGCGAAAGGGATTGTCATCGTCGTCCGAGCCGCCCGAGTCGCAGCCCACCATCATCAATCCGAAGACACAAACCAAGGACCAATGTGCCAGCGTTTTCATCCTGCCAAACCTGTTTGATGTGAGAGGAGCACGGAATCACCCGACGTGCACAAAGCCCGACGGTTCACCGTCTGCTTTATGGTACACAATGGCCCGTCGATAAGAAACAGGTTAACGACAAATAATAGGGCCTAGGCCACCATGCGGCGTTGTTCCTGTTCTTTGTATTGCAGCTCGTAGAGCTTGTGGTAGAGTCCTTCTTGGTCCAGCAGTTCTTCATGCGTGCCCTGCTCATGCAGGTGGCCTTTGTGCATCACGAGGATGTTGTCGGCGTCGCGGATGGTGGAAAGGCGGTGGGCGATAACGAGCGACGTGCGTCCTTCGAGTAGCTTTTCTAGCGCGTGCTGGATGATTTGCTCGGTCTCGGTATCTACGCTGGAAGTGGCTTCGTCGAGGACCAGCACTTCGGGGTCATAGACAAGCGCACGGACGAATGACAGGAGTTGCCGCTGCCCATGCGACAGGCTGGCCCCGCGCTCGCGCACGTCCTGCTGATACCCGTTCGGAAGGCGCTGGATAAACTCGTCGGCCCCGATCATGCGTGCCGCTTCTTGCACCTGTTCCAGCGTCAGGCTCGGCTCTTCCAGGGTCAGGTTGCGCTCGACGGTGCCGGAGAAAAGGAACACGTCCTGCAACACCAACCCGATGTGCTGCCGCAGATCCTTGAAGCGGTACTTCCGCACGTCGATGCCGTCAATCAGGATTTCGCCTTTCTGGATGTCGTAGAACCGCAGGAGCAGGTTGATGATGGTGGTTTTGCCCGCTCCGGTCGCGCCGACAATCGCCGCCGTCTGCCCCGGCTTGATGGTAAACGACACGTCCCGCAGGATCCAGTTGATCGGCTCGCCGTCGTCGGTATGGTCGCGGGCCACGTCTTCTTCGGTCACCTTGTCGTAGGTGAACCAGACGTTTTTAAACACGATGTGGCCTTTGAAGTCGGCGTTGACGGCGGGCTCCGCGGCTTCTTTGAGGGCGTGATCCTGATCCAGCAGCCCGAAGATGCGCTCGGCCCCGGCCATGGCGCTTTGCAGGGTGTTGTACTGGTCGGACAGGTTGCGGATGGGCTCGAAGAACTGCCGGGCATACTGGATAAACGCGATCAGCACCCCGAGCGTCAGCACTCCACCCATCGCCCGCAGGCCGCCGAACCACAGCACAAGGCCGAGGGCGGTGTCGGAGATGATGGAAACAACGGGCCAGAACAGCGCGAAGTAGAAAACGGTCTTGATCTGCGCCTGCCGGTGGTCGTCGTTGATGCCCTCGAAGCGGCGCATCTCTTCGTCCTCGCGGTTAAAAAGCTGCACAATGCTCATGCCCGTGACGTGCTCCTGCATGAAGCTGTTGAGCCGTGCCACCTGCTTACGGGTCTCGCGGTATTGCACGCGCACCATCTTCTTGAACCACATGGTGGCCCACAGCATGATGGGCACCACGGCGAGCGTAATCAGTGCGAGTTGCACGCTGAGCGAGAACATAAACGCCGCAATAAACACGATGCGGAACAGGTCGCCGAGGATCGTCACCACGCCTGCTGACAGCACATCGCTGAGGGATTCGACGTCGCTGGTGGTGCGGGTGATAAGCCGACCGATGGGCGTGCGATCGAAGAACGAAAGCGCCTGCCGCTGGATGTGGCGGAATACCTTGGTGCGAACGTCGTAGATGGCCTGCTGCCCAATCCACTGGGTCAGGTAGGCATTGCCAAACGACAACACCCCTTCGAGCACCAGCGCCCCGACCAGAAACAGGATGATGCGTTGCAGCCCCGAAAGATCGCCTTCTACAATATGCTGGTCGATGGCGATCTGAACCAACTTCGGACGGAGCGGACCCAGAAACGCCGCCACCATTACTCCTACAAACGCAATCGCCACCCACCACTTGTAGGGCGCGAGGTAGGAAATAATGCGCCGCAGCAACCGGCTGTCGATGCCGGTATTTTCGGGCGTCTCTTTTTTGTTGTTGCCGTTCTTTTTGGAGGCGTCGTTGCGTTCAGCCACGAAGGTACATCGGCGTTCAGTGGGTGAGGGCATTCGCGAGGCAGCCGGGAGACACACGGCGCTGCCATCGCTCCGGTTTTATTCCCCAGCCGCCGCCGTGTTCTGTTATTTTATCACGTCGGTTCGGCGCACCAGGGCATAGACGATATGTCACCTATGATTTTTTTTTGCGTCGTGGGCTCGTGTATTCATCGAAGGTATCCTTACCTGGCACGCAACGCGACGGGGTGCATCGCGACAGTGCCCGTTCACAACCCTGTTCCTTCTTCCCCCATCCCTCATCGAAAACCTTCGCCTTTGCACAACGTATCCATTTTCCTCACCTATCACCCCCGGTGCCGTTATGCGTGTTTTTACGGTTCTCGTCCTGTTGCTTCCCTTTTTGATGGCGCCTAGCCCGCCGCCCCTTCCCGAGGTTTCCGACAACGGCTATGGCTTTCGCTTCGTGCGCATCAAATACGACAGCTTCGCCCGGGGACGCTGGGGAGCGAGTTGGGCGTATGACTATCCAACCGCCGAGCAAAACCTCCACCTCGCTATCGAACGCACGACGGTGTTGCACCTTGACGGCGACCCGATTGTGCTCGAACTGACCGATTCGCGCATCTTCGAATACCCGCTCCTGTACCTCTGCGAGCCCGGCTATTGGCTGACCAACGACGCCGAAGTGGAAAACTTGAAAACGTTCTTCGAGCGCGGCGGCTTTATGATCATCGATGACTTCCACGATTGGGGGGGACGCAAGGGGCGCGAATGGAATAACTTCTACGACAACATCAAGCAGGTTTTCCCCGACCGCGAACCCGTGCCCCTCCCCAACGACCACCCCATCTGGTCGCTCTACTACGACATCGACCCTGAAGCGGCAGAATCGACCAAGCGGGGCTTTTCGCGCTACGACGACGAGTACTACGCCATCTTCGACGACAACGGGCGCATGATGGTTATCATCTGCTACAACCAGGACATCGGCGACGGCTGGGAATGGCCCGGCGACCTTGCCGAAGCCTCGACGGTGAGCTTTCAGATGGCGATTAATTTCATCCTTTATGCGATGACACATTGAGGTTTGGGGCAGCAAGCTGGTTGTTTGCCATACGGCTGCGCCGTAGTCTTGGGTGGAGCCGCGCTTTTCCGGCTGCTGTTGTTGTTGTACGCTACCCCACCGCCCATGAAGTCCCTCCTCTTTTTGCTCACGCTGCTGGCTGGCAGCGTGCTTGCCACAACTGCGCATGCCCAACTCACCGTCTCCCGCATCTTTAACGACGGGGCCGTCCTCCAGCGCAACCAGCCCCTTCCCGTGTGGGGCACCGCTGCGGCCAACGCCGACGTCACCGTCACACTGAACGGCGTCAGCACCACCGAAACCGCCGACGCCGAGGGCAACTGGGAAGTTACGCTGGCCGCACGCGGCGCAGGCGGACCATTCTTCATCAGCATCACGTCGGGTGGGCAGCAAATCGACCTCACCGACATCTATTTTGGCGACGTGTGGCTGGCGTCGGGGCAGTCGAACATGGAATGGGCCCTGAGTCAGTCGGACAACGCCGCTGCCGTCATCGCTGCTGCCAACGACCCGACGATCCGGCACTTTAAGGTACAGAAGGGGCTCGCGAATGAACCCTCGGACACACTGCCTGCCGGAAGCATCTGGACCCCGGCGACCTCACAGTTTGTGGGCAACTTCTCGGCGGTGGGCTACTATTTTGCGCGTGACCTGCGTCCGCACGCGGGCGTGCCCATCGGCATCCTCAACACATCGTACGGGGGTAGCCGCATCGAGGCGTGGATGAGCGATGAAATGCTGGGCTACGACGAGACGAACATCGTCCTCGCCAACGGCGAACCGGAGCGGCAGCCGACGCTCGCCTACAACAAGATGCTCCACCCGCTGCTCCGCTTCCCGATCAAGGGCATCCTGTGGTATCAGGGCGAGTCGAACGCCGACAACCTGGACGACGCGCTGGCCTACGGCGACCTGTTCCAGACGATGATTACCGCGTGGCGAGAGTTGTGGGGGCAAGACGACCTGCCGTTCCTGTGGGTGCAACTGCCCAATTTCAGCAACCCGCCGGGCAACCAGCCCTCTACCTTCGACGCGTGGCCACGGCTCCGCGAGGGACAATCCGCTGCCCTGGCGCTCCCCAACACCGGCGAAGCCGTCACGATTGATGTGGGCGACGTGGACATCCATCCGACCAACAAAGAGCCCGTCGGTCACCGGCTGTCGCTGGTGGCGCGCAACGTGGCCTACGGCGAAGACCTCGTCGCGTCTGGCCCCCGCTACCACGCCAACCTCCTCGGCGACGACGGGCGCGTGGCGATTGATTTTAGCAACCTCGGCAGCGGCCTCGTAGCCGAGGGAACGACAAACGGCGTCGTGAATGGCTTCGCGATGCAAGCCAGCGGCGGACCGCTCGTGTGGGCCAACGCGATGATCGACGGCGATCAGGTGATGGTGTGGAGTGACGACGTGCCAGAGCCGTTTTCCGTACGCTACGCGTGGGAGTACAACCCCGCTGATGCCAATCTCTACAACGCCGAGGGCCTGCCGACCGCGCCGTTCCTCGCCATCGTGAATCCCGGCTTTAAAATCGCCACATTGGAGGCCGCACGCACCGTCATTGAGCAAGGCCAAAGCACCGAACTTTCATGGCTGGTCTTTGGGGCCTCAACGATCACCTTAAACGGCGCGCCCGTCGATTCCGCTGGCACCATGACCGTGATGCCCGAGGCCACGACGACCTACATGCTCGAAGCCACCAACCGCGATGACCTGAACGACATCGCCACCGCCGCCGTCACCATTGAGGTATTAGATCCAAACCTCATCAACCGCACGATGAACCAGCCTGCGTCCGCATCTACGTTTGAGTCCTGCTGCGGCGCAGACCTGATCGCAGATTATGCCGTGGACGGCGACCTGGAAACGCGATGGAGCAGCGCGTGGCAATCGCCCGGCGACCCCAATACCGACGACGATCCTGACGACGAGTGGCTCATGGTAGATCTCGGCGAAACCATCGATGTGGAACGTGTGATTTTGAGTTGGGAGGCGGCCTTTGGCTCCGGCTACGACCTTGAACTCTCGCACGACCGCTACCTGTGGCGCACCATTTTTGAAGAACGCGCTGGCGATGGCGGCGAGGACAACATCGTCTTCGACACCCCACCGAGCGGGCGGTACCTGCGGATGCAGGGCGTCACCCGCGCTACCGAATTCGGGTATTCCTTGTGGGAAATCGCCGCGTACGGCCCGCTTGCTACTAGCCAGCCCCCGGCGGTGTCGGTCAGTTCGGCGACGGGTAATGTGTTAATCCCCGGCACCAACGCCACCCTCATCGCCACCGCTACGGATGCGGACGGGAACGTGGAGCAGGCCCAGTTTTTTGTTGATGGCGTGTTGTTGGAATCGGATGACGAAGCCCCGTTTGAAACGAGTTGGACGCCAAACGAAGCAGGCGAATATATCGTCACCGTGATTGTGCAAGACGACAGCGGCATCATCGTGCAGTCCGATCCGCTCACGGTCTACGTCCTCGCCAATGACGCCCTGACGATTTACGAAGCCGAAGACGGCATTACGACCGGCGGCACCGCCAATGTCATCGTGCGCAACAGCGCGGCGGCCAGCGGCGGCGCGTACCTCGAACTGCGCGACGGCTGGACGCTCACGTTTCCTGACGTGCAGGCTCCTGTTTCGGGCACGTACCTGATGAGTATCGGCTACCAGTTGACGTTCGAGTCGCCGAAAACGCAGTACCTCGTCGTCAACGGCGACACGCTGGAAGCGGTGGAGTTTACGGCCCCGTCCACAACGGCATGGTTGCAGCGCGGCCTGACCGTGCCGCTGCTGGCAGGCACCAATGAAGTGGCCCTGCACGGCTTCTGGAACTGGATGAGCATCGACTTCATCGGGCTGAGCATGGACGCCGTTATCGTCGGCACCGAGGCGAGCAACGAGCTTCCTGAAACCGTTGTGCTTGAGCAAAACTATCCCAACCCGTTTAACCCCACGACGACGATTGGCTACACGTTGCCCGAAGCGGGTCCGGTGCTGCTGGAAGTGTACGACCTCACGGGGCGGCGGCTCGCCACGCTGGTGGATGGCACAATGCCTGCGGGAACCCACACCGTTGCTTTTGAGGCTGACGGATTAGCTAGCGGCCTCTATTTCTACAAGCTGCAAGCAGGCGGGACGGTGCAAACGCGACGCATGGTGCTGGTGCGCTAATAGCAGTTCCGAATAAAAGTCGTACATAGGCAAGGTGTCATGCTGAACTTGTTTCAGCATCTCTCTCCGCCAGCGTCGAGATCCCGAACCAAGTTCGGGATGACATCAGCTTCAACTTTGCACCCCGTTTTCCAACCTTCTGCAGCTACAGCCCTTCAATCTGGTTATTGAGCCGGGCGAGACGAACAAAGAGCGTTTCGAGTTGCGCGTAATATAGGTTTTCGTTGAGTTGCGCCTTGCGGGTCTTGAGGTCGGCGATGTCACGTTCGAGCGTGTCGCGTTCGCGGAGGAGCGGCCCCGCCGTAGCAGGATTGGTGCCCGCGGCGAGCGGGGTGCTTCGTTTGAGATACGTGATGGATGCCAAATTGCCTTCGTTGCTATTGACCAGTTCTTCCAACCGCACCGCTACGCCATCGCCCGTGTCTTCGATCAGCGCGTTTTCCGTGGCGAGTTGGCCGTCTTGCTCATAGTCCTGCGCCGTGCGCTCGGCGGCGTAGCGAAACACTTCGAGGACCGACAGGCTGCCGCTGTAATCCAGGTCGGCGGCAGGATCACCGAGGGCGGCGACAAAATGCGCCGGAAAGTTGGTTTCGTTGCGCTGCGTGGCCGTACGCGTCGCAGTAATGACGATCCGCTCCGGGGCGCTGAGCACTTCGGCGAACGGCGCGCTCGCAGAAGACGTGTTGACAAAAACCACGCGTTTGGCTTGTAGACCATTTAACAAGACCGCGTAGTCGGTGTCGTTCAGATCGCGGCGCGGAATGTTGAGTTGGGCGTTGGTCCCGTCGAAGCTGCCATGCCCAAACAGCACCACCACCACCTGATCGGCGGCTCCCACACGTCCCGCTAGCCCTTCAAACGTAGCGGTGATATTCTCCGCGTTCGACAGGTCGTCCACAAACGGCTCGCCCTGCACCTGCGCCTCCGCCAACACCGTCACATTGCCATCCGCAAACCCAAGCTGATCCACCAGCGCCCGCCGCGCCTCGAACAGATATCCTTTGAATTTCTCCGTATGCTCCGGACTACCGCCCAGCCCCCCAATCAGCACGGCATACCGCTCGCCTTCCTGCGCGGAGACGGGCAGCGCAAGCAACAATGTCATGATGAAGAGGAAGAACGCACGCATATTTTTTAGGTCATTTGCTTCGCGTCATGTTCAGGCTTTGCCTGTGTCATTGATTGTCATTAACGGGCTGCGCCCGTGTCATAAGCCGCCGCTCCTCAATCTCCCACTCTCCATTTCTCCCATTCAAAAACTCACGGCAATCCTTTACGCCGCCGCCAGAACCACTCCGCTGACAACAACAGCAGAATCAGTCCGAACAACAGTGGCATGTCCCAGAGGTACGAGGCGTGGTAGATCGACGTGCTAGTGCGACGGGTGCGGATGATTTCGGGGATGGCGTTCGCCGCAGCAGGTTCATAATACGCGCCGCCTGCCGTGGTTGCCAGATCCGTCAGGAAGGAGTGTTTGAGCGTGGCGTCGTAAAACTCGCGGCCGTCGGGGCGGATAAGCAAGGGTTCTTCCTGTTCGCCCAGCATCGTGCCGTCTTCCGTGCGGGCGACGGCATAAACCGTGTGCAGGCCCTGCTCGGCGGTGCTAAAGGAAGCCACATACGAGCCTGTCTGCGTTAGTTCTTCGCGGACCTCCAGTTCCCGGATCACGCCGGACGGCGAGGTCACGTACGCCTCCACGTCCGCGCCTACGTATGGCAGGTACTGCGCGTCGAAAACGGTCAGCGCGACGGGAATGTCATCGCCCGGCGCGAAGTGGCGCGGCCCGAGGTCGATGGTGACGGGCGTGGGAGCCGAGGCCACCAGCCACCGCATCAGTTGCCGCCAGAACCGCTCGTGGCGCACATCGTCGGCGTCGAGCAGCATTTGCCAGCGCCATGTGCTCGCCGTGGCCAGCGCTGCGCTGCGTCCACGTCCATAGCGCTGCACCGCCAGCAGCGGCTCGCCCGCGCCAAAGTCGTCGGTGGGCTTTTCCGCCAGCACCACCGCGCCCGGCTTAATCGCGCCCAAGTAGTTGATGCTGGTGAGCCCCGGCACGTCGCTCCAGCCCCGTCGGTTTTCGTCCTCGTTGGCCGAGAGTTTGAGAATCGGACTTTCCAACCCCGTCGCCGTAGGTAAAAACTGAAAGCCTTGCTCTTCGGGCGTCTGGTTCGGCAGACTGAACTGGGCCGGAAGGATGGTGCGCCGCGACGGATCGAGCGTCACGGGCAAGACGCTGGCGATGGGGGTGTTGTTGTAGTCGCCGTCGGCGAATGAGCGCCGTCCACCCAGCATCAGGAACCCCCCGCCGCGCACACGCACAAAATCCTCGATCATCCGCAGTTGGTCGGGCCGGAAGTGCGCCGCCTCAATGTCGCCGAGGATGAGGGCTTTAAAATCGTACAACTCGGCTTCATCTTCGGGAAAACCACCCGCCAGTTCTTCCGGCGAGCGGATGCCCTGGCGGTAGACCTTGCCCGTGCCTGTCCGCGCCACCGACGTAAACTCCACCACCTGATCGTCTTCCAGCGACCGCTTGATAAACTTAAACTCCTGCCGCAGATGCCCCTCGAAGTACAACACCCGCAGCGTGTCGCGCCGCGTATCGACGAGCATCGGCAGGGCATTGTTGGTGGTGTTCAGTTCGCCCGTCGCCGCCGCCATTTCGAGCCGGTATTCCTGGGCACCTGGCGCGGGCGGCTCAAAGAAGATCGTAAACTGATCGACCAGCCCGTCGCCTTTTAAGCGGCGCGTTTCGGTATGCAGAATCGTTTCACCGTCCAGCACGCGGAACTCCACCGGCTGCGGCTCCTCGCCCCAACTGCGCACCTTCACGTCGATCTCGGCCCCGGTCGTCGCTTCCACAGCTTTGCTGACCGTCACGTCCAGTATCTCGCGTTCCTGTGCAAACCGCTGCTGCCCGGTGCCCACCACATACAGCGGCACCTCGCGGGAACGCAGCGCCTCGGCCTGGTTGCGGGGCACGGCATTGCTGTTGTCACCGCCGTCGGTGAGGAGGACGACGCTGCGCAGCGGCAACCCCCGAAAGTCATCCAGCACCCGTTCGAGCGCGGCGCTGAGGTTGGTCGAGGCGCCTTCGGCGTTGGGCGACGAGAGCGTGTCGGCGCGGCGGGCGGCGTCATCGAAGAGGTAATAGCGCAGCTTAAAGTGGTCGTCCAGCGCGTCGAGGAGGCCGTCGTCATCAAAAAGCACCTGCGCCACGTCGTCCATGCGCGTTGTGCCAAGGGTGCCATCGGGAATGGTCATGCTGGCTGAGGCATCCACCACCACCGCGACAAAGTTTTCGTCGGGCACCACGTCGGGCGTGATGAGCACCGGCTCGAACAGCGGAAGGCAGAGAAGCAGCAACACCACGCCGCGCAGCCCGAAAGAGACCGCCCGGACGCGGTTGGAGGTGTAGCGGTTGGTGATGGCGTAGATGATGCCAAAGGCTACCAGCAAACCGCCCAGGATCACCGCCGCGACGACCAGCCACGGCCCCGCCTGCATCCCGATCTCGCTCTCGGCGAACTGCAACTGGCTGAACTTAAAAAGTCGCTCGAACATGAAAAGGGGTGGCTTTAAAACGAACGCTCAAGGCAAGGGGTGTACGGCGATTCGGCAACTCGGTTCACCGATCTGCTGTAGGCGGTGCGCCCGGTGTCACCAGTGGGCTGCTGGGAGGGATCATGTGCTCGGTTGTGCAGGCGCTTTTTCAAGGCACCCCTTGTCTCCACGAAGATGCCTTTTCTATTTGCCCATTCTTTTGGCTTGATCCCTTGGTACATGGCAAAACATTCATTCTTGTCATTTCGAACGAAGGTGAGAGATCTCCCACGTATTCGTTTTGCTATTCGTCAGCGTGGGAGCCACACAACTTCAAACGCGCTCCGCCAGCGCTGCGCTCAGACAGGAAGTTGCCATAAAAAGCGCTCCCTTCGCTCCGCGTACAAGACGCCGATTTTGCTAAGGCCGGAATACGTTGTCAGTTTCAAGACCCCGCTGCTCCGCCTGGGTTGCCCTCCCCCCTCAAAGCACGGAAAACAACGCCCGAAGGGATGCTTCTTCTAGCACCTTACGCCCCCCTTCCTCCGACCATTTGATGAGCCGCATGCGGCCCTGGTCGATTTCGATGCCGGTGATATCGCCATCGGCGAAGCGGCAGCAGCCGGTGTTGAAATAGCACGGGCTCGTTTTGATGGTGTCCTCGCACGGCGGATGTTCGCGGATGTGGTGATCCATTGCCGCCCGCAGGTCGGCAAGCTGGGCGTCGGTGGCCTCCGTCTGCGGCTGCGATGCCAGTTCCATCAGGCGGTGCATTAGCTTTTCGAGGTGCGTCCGCGAACTCCACACGGGGCGATGGGTGTGCCCGGCGATGAGGATCAACGGCGACCGTGGTTCTGAAGCATCGTTTTTTGACGCCTGCCGTGCCCATTCGTACATCAGCGTGTCGTGTTGGCCCCGCAGGCACGGTTGCTGCGCAGGTGTTTTCCCGAGCCGCAGCAACTTCTGCAACGCCGGATACACCCATCGCACAAAAAACCGCGACACCGGCACAATGAGATCACTGCCCAGCGTACCCTGGTGTCCATGTGTGAGAAACAGCCGTCCCGTCGTATCGGCGTTCAGCGGCACATCGAACACCACCCCTTCGCATGCGGGCGGACCGGCGAAAAATGGCGACAGGTATTCGTCATGGATGGCGGTGTTGCTCCATTGCGCATCGTGGTTGCCAAACACCCGCAGCAGCCGGTTGGGATGAAACCGCGCCTCTGACTCAAACACATGGCGGTACGCCGCCACCACATCAGGCGGACGTGCCTCCCACAACTCATCGGCATCACCAAGCAGGATGAGCGAGAAATCGTTGACAAAGTAGTGGTTGAGGGCTTGCAAATACGTCGCCTCGCACGCCTGAAAGTCGTCGGCGGCGTCGCGGGTGCCTTTGTGGTGATCGGAGAAGATGACGAACCGTGCCGTGTCGTCCAGCACACGGCGGTGCTGTGCGGTCACCCGACGTAGCGCCAGATCCAGTTGATACGAAGCCCAGCGTTTTTTTAAGCCCACGGTGGTCAGCGTTTGTCCCTGATGAACGTTTGTAAAGCTACGGGTTGAAACGTGAAACGTAAAACGTGAACTCGTTCTTTTACGTAGGCTGCATACATCGTCACGTTTCACGGCTCCCACTCCTTCCCTCTCAGCTACCGAGGTTCTATATTCCTATTGGTCGAATGCCAAAATCGTACGGGATGGATACCGATTTCAAAAAAGTTCTGCAACCTTTCCATCCCCCCGTCGCAGACAGATTTAATCGTCTGTTCGTTCACCTGACACCCCGGACTGATGCCGTTCATCAACACGCTTTTTGAGCCTGCGCTCCTGGTGTTTACGGTGCCGGTGTTGCTGGCCCTTTTGTTCTGGCTGCTGGCGCTTGTGGGCATGTTCGACTTCGAAGCGTTCGACTTTGATCTGGACTTCGACGCCGACGTAGATGTGGACGCAGACCTCGATGCCGACATGACGGGTGGAGCCGGGATGTTGCAGCTACTCGGGCTCGGCATGATCCCGTTTTCGCTGATGTTTACGCTGCTGCTGTTCTTCTTCGGGACGAGCGGCATTGCGCTGCATACGCTCACGGGCGGCTCCAACTGGCTGTTTATCCCGCTAGCACTCGTCGTTGCCTTGACGATCAGCGCGGGCGCAGCGCGGCTGCTGCATCCGTTGTTTAAGGACTACGGAAAAGCAACAAGCGCGAACGAACTGGTTGGCAAGGTAGCCGTGCTCAAAAGCAACACGGTCTCGCCAAGCTTTGGCGTCGCGGTGGTCAAAATCAACGGCGTGCCGATTGACATCACCGTCCGCAGCGACACGGAAGACAACGACCTCGCGTATGGCAGTCAGGTGCTCATCTACGACTACGATGCAGACCGTCGGTTGTACTTCGTGGCCGCCCACGATGAAAACGCGCTGTAATCACCCGTTCTAACGTTCACTAACCCGTATTTGGGAGGACATAATGGAATTAACCTCTGGAATGATAATGGCCATAATCATAGTTGGGTCAATATTCCTAATCGTGGTGGTCACCTTCAGCATGATTAATCGGTTTCTGGTCAAGGCAGAGCCAGGAAATGCACTGGTAAAAACCGGCTTTGGTCAAAAGGAACCGGGCATTTACCTGTCTGCATCAGTGGTGGTCCCGCTCTTGCACCGCGTTGACACCATCGACCTAACCGTCAAAACGGTCCGAATCGCCCGACGTAAACAGGAAAGCCTCTCCTGCGCGGACGGGATACGGGCAGAGGTAGAAGTCGACTTCTATATCAAGATTAACCCGGTAGATGAAGACATCCGGCATGTCGCCTCCACCATTGGTTGCGACCGGGCCTCCGACATCGAGATCCTGCGCGAACTCTTCGAAGCCAAGTTTGCCGACGCCCTCAAAACCGCCGGTGCGAAGCTGCAATTCGACCAGCTATACAAGAACCGCAGTGAGTTTCGGAATGAAATCCTGAAAGCGCTGGGACAAGAAGAAAACCAGGACGTGGTGCTGAACGGCTACAAGCTGGACGACGTGGCGATTCAGTTCCTGGAGCAGTTGCCGCTTGAAGCACACAACGAAGACAACGTGCTCGACGCACGCGGGCGCAAAGAAATCGCCGAGCGGACCTCGGCCGAGGTGGAAGCCGCCAACAAACGCCTGCGTCAGAAAGAAGTAACCATCGCGGAGCAGGACCGGGGGGCGCGGCTGCGGCAGCTTGAAATCGCCCAGGACATCGCCGAGAAAGAAGCTTCGCAGAGCCGCGAGATTGCGGAGGCGCAGGCCCGCGAGCATGCCGCCACCGAAAAAACCGTCGCCGAGCAGGACCAACTCGCCGAAGAAGCCCGCATCGAAAAAGACCGTCAGATCCGCATCGCCGAGCAGTTGCGCGACGAAGCTGTGCAGGCCGCCGAGATCGAGAAAGAGCGCAAGGTGCGGCTGGCGCAAGAGCAGAAAGAGCAGGAAGTCCGCGCTGCCGAAATCGCCCGCCAACGCGCCATCGAGTTGGCCGACGAGCAGAAGCAGCAGGAAATCGAAAACGCCCAGATTATGCGCGAGCGTGCCGTGAAGGTCGCCGAGCAGGACAAGATCAAGCAGGTCGAGATCGCCCGCATCGAGCGCGAAGCCGCCGAGGCCGAGGCGCTGAAAGCCAAGCTGAAGATGCTCGAAGAGACGGCGTTGCAGGAGGCCGAAAAGATTAAGGCCGAAGAGCAAGCGCAGACGGTGCGCGCCCTCGAAATCGCCAACCGCCAGAAGCAGATCGAAACCATCGAAGCCGAAAAAGAGGCGGCGGTGGAGAAAGAGATGCGGCAGGTGGAAGCCGACGTGAAGGCCTACGAGATCAAGAAGGTCGCCCAAGCCAACCTCGATGCGTCCGAACTCGACGCCCAGGCCGCTGCCAAGCAGGCGCTCGCCATCGAAGAGGTGGGCCGCGCCGAAGCCGCTGCCAACCAGCTTAAGCTGGAAGCCGAAAACGTCATCAACGACCGCGTCATCCTCGCCCAGGCGTTACAGCAACTCATCCCGCTGCTCCCCGAACTGACCGAGAAGCTGATGCTGCCTGCCGAGAAGATCGACAGCATCCGCATCCTCAACGTCGGCGGCCTGGAGCACTCCGGCAACGGCCTCTCGACGAACGGGACGTCCAACATGAGCGGCAGCATCGGCGGCTCGCTGATCAACACCGTGGTGAACGCCGGGATGTTCTTGCCCGTCATCAAAGAGGTCCTGCGTACGCTGCAAGGCAACGACGAATACAGCGACATCGTCCGCACGCTGCGCAAGCTCCCCGGCGGCGAAGCCCTGATCGCCTCCTTGCGCGACGACCCGCCGAGCCTCGGCGACGGCGCAACGCCGGACGCATAGGGATAAAGCGTGAAACGTAAAACGTGAGGGTGCCCGCCCCATCGTAAACAAACGAGTTCACGTTTTACGTTTCACGTTTCAATACTTAGCACTTCGCTCACCCCAAGCAAAACGCTCGAACAATGCCCTTCGCCTGGTACGACCTCGCTGGAACGGTCGGTGTAGTGCTCATCATCGGCGCGTATGCAGCGCTGCAAATGGGCAAGCTGCAAAGCGAACACCGGCTGTATTCGCTGCTTAACGCGCTTGGGGCCAGCCTCGTGCTGCTATCACTGGTGTTCGACTTTAACCTGTCTGCGTTTATCGTCGAGGCGTTTTGGGTGGTAATCAGCATTTATGGACTGGTAAAACGCCGCCCGTCCCCCTGATCAATCCTAAAACGCCTTCCGAATCCGCACAAAAAACACCCGCCCCGGCTCCGGAATCGGCGTGTCGGAAAACGGATCGCTGGCGTTGAGGTGGTTCACGTAGGTGGCATTGCCCAGGTTATCCACGCCCAGTTGCAGCGAAAGGCTGCGCGGCAACCGCATCCCATAGTGCAGGTCGGCAACAACATAGCCATCGGTGGCGATCTCGCCGCGCGTGGCGGCCACGCGATCTTGCTCGGACACAATCCGCACGTTGGTATCGATGAAAAACAGGTCGAACGGCGCGTTGATGCGCAGACCCAGGTCAACCGCCAACGGTGCCACCCCAAACGCAGGTTCATCAAGGGCGGTGTCTTCGCCCCAGAGATAGCTGCCACTGGTCCGAAACACCAGATACGGCCCGCCGATGCGTACCAACACGTCAGCCTCCACGCCATAAAACATCGCCTCGCCATTCACATAACGATACACCGTCGGAGGGCTCAGCGGCAGCAGCGGCGGGATGTCGGTGGCTTCGAGGGTGATGTAATCCTCCATCTGTCGAGCAAACGCGCTCAGCTTTATATCAACGCGCGGGTAGCTACCCTCGAGCCACACGTCGGCTTGCAGACTGCGTTCGGGATTAAGGAACGGATTGCCCTGAAACTCGGCGCTGGTCTGGGCTTTGCTGGCGGGGAAACGATCCGCGTAGCGTTCAAGCGCATCCGCTGTCCGCACCGCCGTGCCTACGCCTGCCGACGCCCGCCACCGCAATGATACGGGGTGCGACACCGACACCGCCGCGCTCACGTTGGATTCTGTGGTGCTCAGGTCATCCCGCGTAGCGCTGGCGTTGGTCAAAAACGCCTCGCTGATGCGGTTTTCGTCGATGCTGGCCGACACCCAATCGAGCCGGAGCGTTCCGGTCACGTCGGTCTGTCCGAAAGGCACCTCGCCGCTGGCAAACAACCCCGCATCGGTGATGACAGCATCGGGCCAGATTTCGTCGGTGGTGTAAAACGGCGGCACCACAGGGCCCGTCGGCGTATTCGCCTCAAACGGACGCGTGGCGTCGCGCCGGGCAGAATACACGTCGGCCCCTATCGTGAGCGCCACTGGCCCCGTGGGAGCCAGCGTGGCAGCCGCCCGTCCACCGAGGGTGGTGACCGACGCATCGACGCCGATGATGAGCGGCGGGCGCGGATTGCCATTCGGAAACGTTCCGGCTTCAGCCGTGGGCTTCTGGTTGTTGTGCATCGCGTGGTCGGTGTGATTCCAATACGCCAGCACATCCACGGTACGCACCAGCCCCACCGCCCGTGCGCCCTGGTACCGCGCCGACGCCTGCGTGGAGGTAAAAAAGCGGGCATCCAGCAACCGCCCCGGATAATCAATGTCGCGCTGATCCTGATACCCCGCCGACACCGTCAACTCCTGCGAGGGCGTAAACTGGTAGCTGAGGCGTCCGCGTATGTCGCCGGAGGCAAAGTCAGCAGGCACGTCGCCTCCTGATCGCAAGGTGGGCTGGTCGTCGCCCGCCTCGTAGTCGCTGCCCGACCGATACGCACCATTGATCCAGTAGGTCAGCTTGTCGGTCCGCCCTTCGGCAAACCCAGAAACCTCGGCCGCTTGGATGTTGGAGGCATAGCCCACCTGCACCGCGCCCTGCAATGCCTCGCCAATGGCCTGTTTGCCTTGTGTTTCGACACGGATCGCGCTCAAGTTGCCGGCGCCCCATGTGAGCGCATACGGCCCTTTTACAACCTCCAGACTCGCCAAGGCTGAGGGGTCGACATGGGATAGGGGCGAATCCATACGGAGCGGTCCCGCTGGGAAAACGCGCGCGCCGTCGATATATGTCCCCACCTCGGTTTCGGAAAGGCCCCGCACGTTCGGGTCGAGGCCGAGGCCACCACGCCGCGCCGCGCTGATGCCCGGCAACGCCCGCAAGAGTTGCCCAACGTCAGACGCATACGACTCGGTTAGTTGGCGTTCATTCAGCACGGAACGAGGCTGCATGTTGGGCGGCAAGGCGGTGACACGTACCTCGTCCAGTTGGATCTCTTCGGGTCGAAGCCGCAGGTTGAGTTCCGTGGTGGCCCCGGCGGTCACTGTCACCGCGCGTTCCTCCGAACGATAGCCCAAGGCGGTCACCAACACCAGATAAGGCTGGGGCGGCAGGTCTTCGATGGCATAGGTGCCATCGGCGTCGGTGGCGGCCCCAAACAAGGTGCCCACCACCAACACGTTCACATTTGCCACCGGCGCCCCGCCCCGTGCAGCGACAATGGTTCCAGTGAGAGTTCCGGTATCTTGTCCTAAGGCAGGGAAGGCATACAGACAGGCCCATAGCACACCCAGCCACCGCATCCCACGTAGGTTGTCTTTCATAAAAAGTCTGTTTTTTCCAAAACTACGACGATTACTCCTATACGCGACACCTGTTTTAAGAAGAACTCACTTCTCGTAGAACACACGAATATTGGATGTTAAAGGCTTACCTTCTGCATGCCGATGAAATTACCGCGCTATCTTGGCATCTTCCCGTCTGCTCGCGCACAATGGAGGGGTTGGGTGGTGGTGTTCATCTCTGACCATTTGTTTTCACTTCGATCAAATCCCGGCATCGAATCGCGTCTTAGCCATGTACCTCTGTTTTTTTGAAGATTCCCAAGTTCATCATCTCCTGCCCCTGGTCTACACCCGCGCGGTGTATGACCTTCGGCTCGGAATCCGCACGTTACTACAAACCACCCAGGATGCCCTCGGCAATCCACCAACGCTGCTTCATGCGCGTCCGCTGGTCGCTGCCGTGACCGCGGAGGAAAACGACCTGCTGGTTAATCGCATTCCTGAAGGATTGGATGTGCTGTTTGTCAACGGGCGCTATGTGGCAGAGCAGGGCGCATTGCTGGATCGATTGCAACGGCTGGACGGCGAGCCAGGACGCGTGTGGATGCAAGGCAACGATGTGGTGGCAGCCTGGGTGCCCAACGCCGGAACACGGCTCGTCGAAGCCGAAACCCTCAGCCGTGCCACCTTTGAGGGCTTGCCCGAGGAAGCGGTGGATGGCGCTACGTTGATCGGGCGGCTATGGAATCTGGATGCCGTGGTGCAACAAGCGTTGGTGCGGGATTTTCACGCCCGTGTGACCTACAAAATCTACGAGCGCCCCGGCGCCGTGGTGTACGACGGTGTCCATCTACTCAACGGCGAAGACATTTTTATTGCCCCCGGCGCTCGTGTCTATCCCGGCGCCATCCTCAATGCCGAAAACGGCCCCATCTACCTCGACGCCAACAGCATGGTGATGGAAAATGCCGTGGTGCGCGGTCCGGTGTACCTGGGCCCACACGCCCAGATTAAGGTGGCGGCGAATGTCGAATCCAGTGCCATCGGCCCGTGGAGCAAGGTAGGCGGTGAGATGCACGAGAGCGTCATCCACTCATTCTCGAACAAGGCCCACACGGGCTACATCGGCAATTCGTACATCGGGCGCTGGTGCAACTTCGGCTCCGACTCCACCACGTCGAACTTAAAAAACAACTACGGCCTCATCTCGCTGTACGACCCGGTTACGCACGCCTTCGAGGCCACAGGCAAGCAGTTTCTGGGCACCATCATGGGCGACCACTCGAAGGTGGGCATCAACACCATGCTCAACACGGGCTCCGTCGTTGGCGTCTCGGCCAACCTGTTCGGGGCCGACTTCCTGCCTCGCCATATCCCGTCCTTCGCGTGGGGCAGCACCTTGGTGTTGGGCGAATTCCGCCTCGACAAAGCCCTGTCGGTCGCCGAAACCGTCATGGCGCGCCGCCAGCAAGCCCTTACGCCTGCCCTGCGTGAAAACCTAGAAGCCGTGTTCCAGCTAACTGCCGCCCAGCGTACGTTTTAACCCCTTTACTCCCCTATCGCCTGTCCGTACGCCTTCACCTCCATCAGTTCGGTGTAGACGGCATCGCCCCAGTTGGAATGAATGAGGAGCTTGATCCAGCGGGCCTGCGCGGGCGGGCTGATGTCGAGCAACGTGTGGGTCCCCTGCCCGATCTCTTCCTTCAGCACGCTGGTAAACCCTCGGGTGGCGCCCTGCGTGGAGACCAGCAGTTCCACCTGCCGCGCCGAGATACCCGGATAGCCGCTTTCTTCGGCGTTGGTGTTATCAAATAACACCGCGTTTATTTCCGAGGGCGTTCCTAGTTCGAATACAAACTCATGGGGAAAGGGAGCCTCGTCAGCAGAGGCCCAGCCGTAGTCAGCGTCGCCATCAAGCAACAGTGCAGCGGCCCAGCTATCGCTGTATTCGCTTGAAAACGAAAGCACACGCGCCCCATTGTCGAGGTGCAGCAGGTCGTCGGGGGAGTCATCGACGCGCTCCCAAAACACGTACACGGTCACCAGCAAGGCAAGAAGCAACGCGGCAATGGCACCCTTTTGCATCAATCTTCGGCGTTTTCGTCGCGCGCGGTTACTTTCAAGAGCACCATCGTCCGGTCGTCGCTGAGTTCGGCAACATCACCCGTGTGCGCAACGATGTCCGTTTGCACGGCGTTAATGATCGATTGCGCCGCGTCTTGGTGATGCGCCAGCAAGCACGTCTCCAACCGCTCCGGCGTATATTCTTCCTCGGCGGGTCCCATCGCCTCGGTGACCCCATCTGTAAACATCATGACGAGGTCGCCGGGGTGCATTTCGACGGTTCCGCGCTCGTAGGGCATGTTTTTCATCACCCCCAGCAAGATACCCCCTTTGTCCAGTTGCTCCACCGACCCGTCGGCGCGGACCAGCATGGGCGGGTCATGGCCGGCGTTGACGTAGTTGAAGTGCCCGGTGCGGCGGTCGTAGATGCCCGTAAAGGCGGTGATGAATTTGTCGAAGCCCGTGTTTTGGCAGATGACGCGGTTCATATGCGCCATGCCCTCTTCCATCTTGATCTCCATCGGCACCATCACATGCAGACACGCTTGCAGGTTCGCCATCAGTAGCGACGCCGGAACCCCTTTGCCCGTCACATCGGCGATGGCGACGAGCACGCGGTTGCCGTCCAGCTTGACCACGTCGAAATAGTCGCCGCCCACGTACCGGCTCGGCAACGCGAACGCAGCGACATCGACCCCTTCAAGCTGCGGGATCTTGCTCGGCAACAGCCCTACCTGGATTTCTCGTGCCAGCCGCATCTCCTTCTCCAACCGCTCCTTCTCGATCTGTTGCTCCACCAGATGCAGGTTCTGGATCGACACAAAGGCCAGGTTGCCAAGCGCTGACAAAAACTCGATGTCCTCGGAGGTATAGGACTGCCCCGTCATTTTCGCCCCGAGCAGCAACACGC
Organism: Rhodothermia bacterium; assembly: GCA_030428385.1. Taxonomy (GTDB): domain Bacteria; phylum Bacteroidota; class Rhodothermia; order Rhodothermales; family JAAAOL01; genus JAUIDY01. The sequence goes on from JAUIDY010000013.1 coordinate 61,383, forward strand.
CGTTGGTCTCATCCTGATTCCGCAATGGCAGCGCCAGCACCAACCCGCATGCATCCAGCAGTTCCCATTCTTCAGAAGCCGCGTCCTTATCAAGCAGCAGCAAATCACGAAGGCCAAACAGCCGCTCGATCACCGGTCCATCCATCTCGCGACGGATACCTTTCGACGCCGCCACCTCAAATCCTCCGTCATTCCGCAAAAGCAGCACATGTTTGCCGACAAGCATCTGCCCCATCAGCGCAAAGGACAGCAGCTTGACAAGCCGGTTGCGTTCCAACGTGGCGTTAAATTCCTGCGAGAGGTCGAACAGGGTGTTGAGTTGCTGAATTTTGCCGTCGAGGTCGCGGTTGGCCTGCTTCAGTTCCTCCACCATGAGCGAGTTGTGCACCGCCGACGACGACATGTTGACCAGCGACTGGATAAACTCCAACTCGCGCTCGTCGAACGGCTGCCGGGTGGCCTTTTGGCCCAGCCCAATAAACCCAATACGCCGGTGCCCGAACGCCACGGGCAACACCAGCACGAGTTTTTGCGCCGCGAGCATCTCCGGGATTTCGTCGTCGCGCAAGAGCCGGTCGGTGGGCAATTCTCCCGGTTGTACTTTGTCGCCTACGTTTAAACTAGACAGCCCTTTCGACGAGGCAACGCGGTAGGCATCTTCAACCGGTTCGTATAAAAACGCGCCGCCCTTGGTAACGAGCAGCTTGCTCATTGCCGTCAGCAAGAGGTTATTCAGCACAAACTCCAGATCGAGCGACGAGCTGAGCAGTCGGCTCGTTTCATACAGCGCCCGGAGGTCAAACCGCTCGGTGCGGGCATCCCGTGTTTCAAAGTCGGGCATGGATTCGGCAAAGCTATCTGAAAAAGTCGGCCCCAAGTTGGGAAGCAGCATGGGTTAATGCAAGGCGGAGTGGCAGGTTTTTTGGGCCTTCGCGGCTGTTGGCGTTCGGCTGTAAGCTATGGATAGGGCTGCGACGCACCAGGGCGCGTCGTTACGGGTGCCGTGCGCAAACGCACCGTTTCCCTTTCTCCCACTCTCACCCTCACCCTTTCACACCCATCCTTTCCACCCATTTTCACGCAACCAAACCCAATGTCTTCCTATCTTGCAGGTCATTCCCATCGCCCATTTCCCGCTTAACTATTTTCTTGAGAGAGGCTACCCATGGCTGAAGTGACGACCAACCACATCGCCGACCTGCTCGGCAGCGACGCCGAAGCACTGCTGGACCACACCTGCCAGACCATCCCGAAACAACAGCTTCACCTGCCCGGTCCGGATTTCGTGGAGCGCGTGTGGATGGATTCCGACCGCTCGCCGCAGGTGCTGCGCAGCCTGCAAACACTCTTCGACAAAGGCCGCCTCGGTGGCACGGGCTACATCTCGATCCTGCCCGTCGACCAAGGCATTGAGCACAGTGGCGGGGCCAGCTTCGCCAAGAACCCGATCTACTTCGACCCGGAAAACATCGTCAAGCTCGCCATCGAAGGCGGCTGCAACGCCGTCGCGTCTACATACGGCGCGCTCGGCTCGGTGGCCCGCAGGTATGCCCACCGGATTCCGTTTATCCTGAAAATCAACCACAACGAACTGGTCACCTACCCGAATACGTTCGACCAGATCATGTTCTCGCGGATTGAGGAAGCGTGGAACATGGGCTGTGTGGCCGTGGGTGCGACCGTGTATTTCGGCTCCGAAGAGTCGGGCCGCCAGATTCAGGAAGTCGCCGAAGCCTTTGCGATGGCGCACGAACTGGGCATGGCCACGATCCTGTGGTGCTACCTGCGCAACTCGCAGTTTAAGGTCAACGGCACCGACTACCACACCAGCGCCGACCTCACGGGTCAGGCCAACCACATCGGCGTCACCATCGAGGCCGACATCATCAAGCAGAAGCAGCCCACGAACAACGGCGGCTACAAGGCCCTCAACGCGGGCGACTCCAGCTACGGCAAGCTCGACGAGCGCATCTACTCCGAGCTTTCGAGCGACAACCCGATTGACCTGACCCGCTATCAGGTGGCGAACTGCTTCATGGGCCGCGCCGGGCTGATCAACTCCGGCGGTGCGTCCGGGGCGAACGACTTCGCGCAGGCCGTCAAAACCGCCATCATCAACAAGCGCGCAGGTGGCATGGGCCTGATTTCGGGCCGCAAAGCCTTCCAGCGCCCGATGGCCGAAGGCATCGACATCCTGAACGCCATCCAGGACGTGTACCTCAACGACGAGATCACGGTGGCGTAACCACCTGTCATCTCGACGCCCGTAGGAAGGAGAGATCTCCCAAGTTGGAAAAACCCACAATCGGGGGAGATCTCTCACGTACGTTCGAGATGACACGGGTTTAAGGTTTTCTCTTTTGAGCGGGGACACGGTCGAGAGGCGGTGTCCCCGCTTCTGTTTTGTAGGTGTTGATGGTTGAAACCCGCTTCGCTCCGTGCGTATCATGGCAACCCGATCGCCACGCATCTCATCTGTTCTGAATACAATGCCTGAAACGCCCGACACCCCGCAAACCCCCGATGCGGCCACCCCAGCACCAGAAACCGCGCCTGCACCGCCGGAAGCCGCCACGCCCGAAGCACCCGAAGTTGCGGCTGCACCCGCAGTGGAAACGCCTCCGCCAGCCGCCGAAGCCGCAGCACCCGCGCCTGCCGCTGAGGCAAAACCGGCGGAACCCACTCCCGCACCGCCTGCACCAGAACCTGTCAAGGCAGAACCTGTCAAGGCAGAACCTGTCAAGGCAGAACCTGTCAAAACAGAAACACCCAAGCCGGAAAGCCCCGTCGACAAATACACGGCGCATTTCCCTGAATGGGCGCGCGAGTTTGCCCGGAAGTATTTCACCAAAACGCTGACGCAATTTATCCTCCACGGCAACGTGCGGGACCTGGTGCGCACGCTGGACGCTAACGACGAGCCGAGCTACGTCTCACTGCGGGACTTCTTCGTCAACGACCTCTTCGCCGCCCGCGACATCGTGCTGTTCTACGACCGCTCCGCCGGGATTCACTTCGTGGACAAAGAGTCGCAGCGCGACTTTAACCGGGCGCTCTCAGGGTACGACACCATTTTTGGCACCGAATACGCCAAGCGGCTGCCCAAAGACCCGGTGCGTGTGCTGTCGGTGTTGGACAACTACTTCCGCCTGCGCCTCGCCGAGGGCAAACGCATCGCCTGCATCATCGACTATGCCGAGACGGTGATCCCGATGTCGGAGGCGTCGTCGTACTCCGCTGAAGACCGCAGCGCGTTGGTGTTTTTGCAGAAATGGTCGCATGACCCGCTGTTTTTGCGTAGCGACTTCACCACGGTGATGGTGGCCGAAAACCTGAGCGACCTCAGCCAGCCGTTGGTGCAAAGCCCGTGGACGGTAGAGTTGCCGATCGCCATGCCGAGCCTGCAACAGCGCAAGGGCTTCGTGCAATGGTACATCAAAGGCCGCGAGGACGCGTTCAACGCCCATGCTGCCGTCACGCTCGACACGCTGGCACAGAACACCTCAGGCCTGAGCTTTATCCAGCTTCGCACCATCCTCGCCGACACGCTCGAAAACCGCGTGGTGCTCACCTACGAGCAGCTCTCGGCGATGAAAAAAGAGATGATCGAGGAGTCGGCGTTTGGGATGCTCGAATTTATCGAGACCGACTTTACGCTCGACATGGTGGCGGGGCACGGACATGCGAAGGCGCATCTGCGGCAGGCGGCGCAAGCACTTCGCAACAACCGCCCCGACGTGATGCCGATGGGCTACCTCATCAGTGGACCAGTGGGGACCGGGAAAACGTTTATCATCACCTGCTTCGCAGGAGAAATCGGTATCCCGATGGTGAAGCTGAAGAACTTCCGCTCGCAGTGGCAGGGCGTAACGGAGGGCAACCTGGAAAAAATCCTCACACTCCTCGAAGCCATGACGCCCGTCGCGGTAATGATCGATGAGGCCGACGCCATGCTGGGCAACCGGGGCGCACAGGGCGACAGCGGGGTCTCGAACCGCGTCTTCGGGCAGATCGCCACGTTTATGAGCAACTCGAAGCACCGCGGCAAGGTGATCTGGTTCCTCGTCACTGCCCGTCCCGACCTCATGCCCATTGACCTGAAAAGGCAAGGCCGCGCTGAAGAACACCTCGCGCTGTTTTATCCTGGCGCGCGCGAAGAACGCGAAGAATTGCTTCAAGTGATGATGCGCCGCACCAACGTCGATTTACCCATGGACCAGGTCCCCGAAGCGTTGCTTAATGGCGAACGCACGTTCAGCGGGGCTGATATGGAAGCCCTCATGACCCGCGCCAAGTTTCGGGCAGCGGCAAAAGGACAGGCCAACGGCCACACCAAAGTAACTGCTGAGATTTTGGAACAGGTCGTGGAGGACTTTATACCGCCGACCTATCCGATGGAGGTGGAGTACCAGACGTTAAGTGCTGTGCTTGAATGCACCAGCCGCGATCTGCTACCCGAAGAATACCGCGACATGAATCGTGAAAAAGTAATCCGGCGTCTGGAAGAGTTGAAACGACTGGGAGTACGATAAGAATAGGGAAACCCACAGACGAGACGCCGCCAAATAGTTCGTCTCGTCTGTGGGCATAAACCTACTATTTTTTCCCACGTTTTTTTGCAGGGGCTTCTTTTTCAGCTGCCAGCAGCTTGAGATAAAGCTCGTAGCTGATTAGCACCGCATACGGCTCGTTATTCTTCTGAATCAAAATTCCATGATCAATTTCCTTGGCATGTTCCACCAACTCGGAAGTTTTGGAACGCAACTCAGTGATGGTTGCAACGGCTTCAATACCACGTGTACTATACATAAAGACACCTTCTTCAGGTAGGTTCTCTGTGAGGATGGCTGCGGGTACTTCGGCATCTCCCATAAGTTTCGCCGTCTTCATGCACACAAACCCACCTGTAGATTCTTCCGTCATTTTGCATTCACTTCATTACCCTTATTCATACCCGAAGGTATCACGCTTCCCTCATCATGACGAGTTAAATCATGCACCTGTGTAAAGTGACAGGCTCGGTCGTCTCCACCCGCAAGCAAGAAGTTTTTCGCCCTTCCAAGTTGCTGGTGGTCCACCCCGTTGATGCCGCCGGTGAACTGATTGGCGTCAAAGACATGCTGGCGCTTGATCCTCAGTATGGCGCGGGCGTGGGCGACTATGTGCTGGTGGCCCGCGAAGGCGCGGTGGTGCAGCAACTGCTGGGCGAAAAAGCTCCAGCCAACGTCGTCATCGTGGGCGTGGTGGACGACTGGAGCTACGAGGCTTCCTGAGAACATCCCCATCACGTTGTCTCCGCCCCGTCACTCTATTTCATGAGTGTTACAGCCCGCACCTGCGTCTGCCCATGTGCGTCGAGCCGATAAAAATAGGTGCCACTGGGCACATTCGTTGCTTGCCAGGTGACGTGATGCGGACCGGCAAGGTGTGGGCCATCCACGAGCGTTTCCACCACCCGCCCCAAGTGATCATACATGGTTAGCTCTACGACAGCAGGCTGCTCCAGGTCGAAGGAGACGGTGGTGGTTGGGTTGAACGGATTCGGGTATGCGGCGTGCAGTGAAAAGAGGCGGGGCACCTCCGCCGTTTCAGCAGCCGTGGGCGGCGCGCCAGGGCTCACAACAAAGTTGATCAGGAGGTTGGCGTTGTCCGTAAACAGATAATAGCCAGGAACACCCCCCGTAGGTACCATCGAGCCGCGCACATAAATGGCCGTTCGGGCCGGGAAAAAGGCCGGATCATTTTCATCGGTCGACCCCTCATCGGTGAGCGTCGTGAGCACCGCGCCGGAAGATGACCCATCAATGCTCAACTGGATCAGGTAGTCCTCCCCTTCTTCCAACGTCAAGTTCAGCGTGCTCAGGTTGATGGGGTTGTTAAAGTTGGCCTGTCCTTGCGTGGCCTGCAAGTCCTCAAAGGGCACTTCTACCATCCCGACGGGATCGGCGGTGATCGAAGGAAAGAAGTTAGGAAAATCGGCTTCCCGAAAGAATTTCACCTGTAACATGCCCGGCCCCTGAATCCCCACAGCATCGGTTTCCCCAACAAATAGCGGGAAGTTGATCCCCGTTAGTATCCCGTTCATGGGCGCTGTAAGCCGAAGAATGACGGCAGGAATATCTTGCTCCAGGTTGAAGTAAAATGCCGGATCGCCATGATAGCTGATGACTTCATCCTGATAGGCCGCTTCCCCTGAGGAAGACACCGCCATTTGTTCGACGGCATACAAAAACGGAGCATGGTCGGTCAGGCGGGTCGCTTGCGCATCCGCTTCGATGACAAAGGAGCTACTCTGAATAATAAGCCCTAAAACAAGGAGGCGAATGTACATGCCATCAGTTGAATGATGAGAAGAGTCAGAAAAAGAAACAAGGTGTCTGCAGGAGTGCAATCAATGCATTAATGCTCCCCCGTTGTGGAGTGGGCGTGTTACACCTGCCGCCAGAGGCACCCTTCGATCGTCAGCCCCGGCCCAAAGGCCATCGCTACACCGTGGCCCCAGCCTGTCGCCCCGTTGGCTTGCTGTGCCCGGTGCTGTTCCAAAAAACGCTGGAGCACAAAAAGGATAGTCGGCGAACTCATGTTGCCGTGCTGGCGCATTACCTCCAGGCTATCATGCACCTGTTCGTCCGAGAGCCCTAGCACATCGCGGGCTTTTTCGACGATGGCGCGCCCCCCAGGATGAATTGCCCAGAAATCGAGGTCCGTTGGTGTCAGTTGGTGGGGCTGCAAGAGCGCATCGAGGTAAGCAGGCAATGCCGTCGCGATCACCTGCGGCACCCGTGAGGAAAGGCCCATCAAAAACCCGGTATCGCCAATTTCCCACGTCATGTCTTCCATCGAGTCGTCGTCGAGTTGGGCATGGCTGGCGATGTAGGCCAGTTTGCCTCTGGCTTCGGCTGCTGACCGGGATGCAAAAATGGCGGCGGCGGCCCCATCGGAAAAAAGCGCATTCACGACAGCCGACTCAAACGTGTCGTCGATCTGAAAATGCAGCGTACAAAGTTCGGCGCAGACGATAAGGACACGGGCGCTGGGAGTAGATTGGCAAAAGCTGTGTGCCACCCGCATCGCGTTGAACGCCGCGTAACAGCCCATGAAACCGATAAAGGTGCGCTGGGTGGTAGGAGGTAGCCCAAGCCGTTTAACCAACTCGATGTCAAGCCCCGGTGCAAAAAAGCCCGTACAGCTAACCGCGATAACGTGCGTGATGTCGGCGGGATTTAACCCAGCTTGTCCCAATGCTTCGCGGCTCACCTGCTCCGTCAGCGGCAGCACCGACTTCCGGTACCAGGCATTGCGGGTGGCGGTAGAGGGCACCGGCGACAGCGCGTCATTCGCCCCAAAAAACGAGAAGTTGTCCGGGTCGGCTTCGGCATAGTCCGGAACACAGGAATACCGCCGGTCGATGCCCGAACGTTCGTAAATAAGCGGTAACCGCCGCCGCAAGGGTTCGGGCAAACTGCGAATGCGTTGCATAAAGGCGGCGGCCTCTTGCTGTGTACCCGTCACCGGCGGATTTCCAGTGGCGATTGACTCCAGGGTGGTATACCGCACGTGTTTCTTGCTTTTTGTTGAGAGATCAGCTGCTATGCTCGGCGCGTTTCGCTTCGTCCCAGTACCGATCCATCTCCTCCAGGTCCGACTCCGCCATCGTCTTGTGCTGCTCGGCGAGGCGGTGCTCGATGTGTTGAAAACGGCGGACAAATTTGTCGTTGGTCCGGCGCAGCGCATTTTCCGGGTTGATATCGACAAACCGCGCATAGTTCACCAGCGCAAACAACACATCGCCGAATTCTTCTTCGCGGGCGGCGGCCGAGCCCCCCGTTTCTGCCTGCCGCTTAAACTCGTGTATTTCCTCTTCCACCTTTTCCCATGCCCCATCGGAAGCAGGGAAGTCGAACCCCACACCGGCTGCTTTCTCTTGTACCCGCAAGGCCCGTAGCAACGAGGGCAGTTCTTTGGGGACGCCCTGCAGCGCCGACTTCTTCTTCCCCTCTTTCAGCTTAATCTGCTCCCAGTTGGTCAGCACGTCGTCCACACCGTCTACTTCGGTATCGCCAAAAACATGTGGGTGGCGGCGCACCAGTTTGTCCGTTTCCGCCTCGATGACATCTTTCAGGGTAAAGCTTCCGTTCTGCTCGGCGATAACGCTGTGGAAAACCACATGCAGCAGCAGGTCACCCAGTTCGCGTTTTAGTTCGTCCCAGTCTTCCTCATCGATGGCTTCCACAGTCTCGTAGGCTTCTTCGATGAGCAGGTGCTTCACCGACTCGTGGGTTTGCACGCGGTCCCACGGGCAGTCGCGGCGTAATTGTTTAACGATGGCGACAAAGTCAGCGTAGGCATCAAGGCGGTCGGTGGGTTCGGTAAACTGGGCGTCGTAGATTTTATCCATCAGAAAGCGGGCATGATAAGGGAGCGGCCCTCCCTCAACCGCTCAGAAAATTTTTTGTTTTTCTTTTTCGGGAGGTGACATAGGGTTGGCACGCTCGTATCTTTTTTTACACGTCGAGGTTATGTTTTGGCACCTTATGTGTCTAAGGGCATGACCGGGACGATCATGGCATCGTCTCTACAACATTAACCAGGATACGCCTCCTGGTGGACTCGTGTAAAATTCGGTACGGACGAGCGGCCTACGGGCTGCGGAATCATGTAGAAGCAACACATCCATCAGGGGCTCATGTACAACGGCGGCGCTTTTCAACTCCTTGCGCCGCACAAACACAGGAGGTGTACTCATGGCACGTTCAGTCAACAAAGTTATTCTCATCGGCAACCTGGGTCAGGACCCCGAACTGCGCTACACGCCCAGCGGCACAGCCGTCTGCAACATGCGCATCGCCACCAACGAGTCGTACAAAGACTCCAATGGCGAGTGGGTGGACAAGACCGAGTGGCACAATGTGGTCGCTTGGGCCCGGCTCGCGGAAATCTGCGGGCAGTACCTCAAAAAAGGCTCGCAAGCCTACTTCGAGGGATCGCTGCAAACCCGCTCATGGGAAGACCGCGACGGCAACACCCGCTACACAACCGAGGTGAAAGCCCGTGAAATGATGATCCTTTCGGACCGCGACAGTGGCGGGTCGAGTGGTGGTGGCTATCAGTCGGGTGGGGGACAGAACAGCGGCTCTCACGAGCGCCGTCAGCCCGAGCGGCAAGGCGCTCCGGCAGGCCACGACCCCTTTGAGCCCGATGACGACCTTCCGTTCTAATGAAGGACCTATCTTTTCCTGCAATGCGGCAAGCAGCAACGTCTTCGGGCGTTGCTGCTTTTTTTATGCCGAAGCTTCTGCGTGGCAAACCCCTCCCCGATCTCGTATACTTGGCCTCCCTCTTCTCGCCGGACCTTCGTCACTAGCCAGCAAAACACATGAACCTTC
>JAUIDY010000156.1 GCA_030428385.1 Rhodothermia bacterium
GACGCCGCTTTGCCGTGCGGCCCAACCCAACCGTTAGGCAGCCAGAAGTCATTTGAGGATGTGGTTGAGGATACTCATCATTATCGTGCTCGTGCTCGCGGCGATTTATGCGGCAGCGTTCGCCTATGGGGCCGCGCGGTGGAAGTCGAACACACGAGAGTTACGAGCGCGCCTTGATACCGCCCACACTCCGGGCCCGCAGCAGAGGATTGATCTTAGCGAACTTGCCCCTCTCCCCGCTCCGGTTCAGCGATACTTCCGTGCCGTGCTCGAAGAGGGAAAGCCCATCGTGACCAGCGCGCACATGAAGCACAGCGGCACCTTCAACATGAGCGAGACAGCGGAGCAGTGGAAGCCGTTTAAGTCGGAACAGTGGGTGGTTCCCCGTCGCCCAGGCTTTGTCTGGAACGGCAGAATCACCATGCTGCCGGGGTTCCCAGCCCGCGTCCACGATGCCTACATTGCGGGCGAGGGCATCCTGCATGCATCTCTGTTTGGTCTTGTCTCGGTGGCTGACCTGCGGGGACAAGGCAAATTGGCCGAGGGAGAGTTGATGCGCTTCTTCGCCGAGGCGACTTGGTACCCTACGGCCTTACTACCGAGTCAGGGCGTCGTGTGGGAAGCCGTGGATGACCGCTCAGCCTTCGGCACGTTGACGGACGGCGACACAGGCATCACCCTGTTGTTCACGTTCGACGAGCGGGGCTTAATTAATACCGTGAGCGCGGAGGCGCGTGGTCGAACAGTGGGTGGGGAGATCGTGCTGACCCCGTGGCGTGGGCGCTTCTGGAACTATGAGGAGCGACACGGGATGTTAATACCTACCGACGGCGAAGCAGCGTGGCAACTGCCAGAAGGCGAGAAACCGTACTGGCGTGGTCATATCACCGATCTCGACTACAAACTTGCGCAGTGAGTTAGGCGGCTAGCGCGTACATTTGCTGAGTCCTGCGCATTTAGCGAAAGCACCAAAATGACTCCGCAAGCATCCCTCCGGGCCATAAAGGTCGTCCACACGATTGCCTGGGCGTTCTTCGCTGGCTGCATCCTTGCCATCCCCGTCTATGCTTGGCGCGGCCAGTTCGGCGCCGCGCTCGTGTTGATTGCGGTTGTGTTTGTCGAGGTCTTCATCATTCTAGCCAACCACTGGCGCTGTCCCCTCACGGGTATCGCTGCTCGCTATACGGACGAGAGGCAGGACAACTTCGACATTTACCTCCCGCTTTGGTTGGCCCGGTACAACAAGCAGATATTCGGCAGTCTCTTCTTGGTGGGCATCCTCTATACACTGGCTCGATGGCAGGGCTGGCTCCCATAAGGCCGTAACACGCGAAGCTGCCTAATAGCCTGTGAAGCCGCCCCCGATCCCACCGGTGCTACCTGAGTCGTCTTGCTTCGCGTCACCGCAGAGGCTACTTTCAAGCGATGTTGCTACGTAGGCGCTGAGCGGCTGATAAAGCCGTTATCTAGTGCGAGCACCTGCGTATGCGTTGCACCCGAACCCTTCCGAGACCACGCCATTATGAATCGAAACCAGCAAAGGGAGTCTTCCTACGGTAAGGCCATCGCCATCGGCGTCACGCTCGGGATCGGCCTGGGCGCTGCCATCGGAGCCACCACTGGTGAGATGGCATTTTGGGTCGGCTCCGGTGTACCGGTCGGGGCGCTGGTGGGATTTCTAGGGGGGTGGTTCCGAAGCAAGGCGAGGTCGGCATAACCACCGCTGCAACGGACAACGGGCTCGTCGGTTTTACCTGGCTCGAGGGTGGTCTCTATGTTGCTTGAATTAAATGCCATGCCCTCTGCCTATTGCGGCTTCGTTCAACCGTTATATGTTCGAGGCCCTGGATGCTTCATTACATGCACAGATGAATAATAAACCGGCCGAGGCGCTGAACAAGACGGGCTGGTGGGGCATCCCCTCCGTGCTGTTGTTTTGGGGTGGATATGTGGCAATCACGCTTGTCGTGGGCTTCGCCACAGCCAGTACGATACGTACCGAGGTTTGGCAGCTCACGGCGTGGGGGTTCATCAGTAGCGGAGGACTGCTCGCGCTCTCCTTCTTCCTCCTGCGGATCGAGAAGCCCCCCCCAACGAATCTTGACCTGAAGGTGCAGACGTCTAGTTTGCGAAACTTCTCATTGGGCCTCCTCTTGGGGGTAGCATCCTTTGGAATCCACGTTGCCATCGTCTCAACCTTCGCCGGCCCTATCCGCTTCGAGTGGGTGTCAGGCGTTGGAGCCCTGGCAGCCTTGCTCTACCTCGCACGGTTCTTATCCACCTCTTGTATGGAAGAGGTGGGATTCCGCGGCTATGCGCTGCGCCGACTCCTCGGAACAATGGGGCTGTGGCCAGCGGTGGGGCTGACGACCTTGGCCTTTGGGCTGAGTCATCTCCTTTACGGTTGGGATATGCAGACCATTGCGCTGGGTGTGATTCCAGGCGGCCTCCTTTGGGGTATGAGTGCAGTCGCCACGCGGGGAATTGCGATGCCGATCGGCCTTCACGCAGCCTGGAACTTCGCCAGTTGGTCAGCCGGAAACAGAGCGGAAACGGGCCTGTTGCAGATGATCGTTGAAGACGAGGCGCTAGCGTTGACGCAGACGGTGGGCACGGCGAGTTACCTATCCATCTTCGGCTTGCTGACCGTCGCCTTCTGGTTCATTTACCGACGTAAGGTTGCGCGTGGTGTCCTGTCCCCAACCTCATCAGATGCACAGCCGAAGGTGACGGAGGAAGGCCGCACCTAACAAGCGTATGGACACCGTAGCAGCGCGGGTCGGCGCACGTGACTCACCGTGTGCTGCAGGCGTGTACTTACCTTTGGGGTGTTACTCCACCATCCTTGGCCGGTAATCCGCGTACCGTTAGGCGGTATAGAAACTATGAAACCATCTCCAACCGAACTTGACGACCATGAAATTATAGCCTGGCTTCTTGAAGGGGATGTTTCGATTCAGTATCAGGTTCATCGCGACTTATTGGCAACAGACCAATCACACCTACGGGAACGCATTACAACCGAAGGGTGGGGGGCTCGATTTCTCCGTTATCGAAAGAATGAGGGACATTGGGGAGATCGTTTTTACCAACCGAAATGGATTTCAACGCATTACACAATTCTAGATTTAAAAAACCTCGCCATATCCCCAACAAACGATGACATAAAGCAATCTATATCACAAGTCATACAACAACTAAAGGGACCAGACGGGGGGATTTTTCCAATTGGACCAGAAAAGAAAAGCGATGTTTGTGTAAATGGTATGTTTCTAAACTATGCGGCATATTTCAAGACAGAGGAAGACGATTTAAAATCAATCGTTGATTTCCTCCTTTCAGAACACATGAAAGATGGTGGTTTCAATTGTAATTCCAATACCATAGGAGCTGTACATAGCTCGATGCATTCAACCATTTCTGTCCTCGAAGGAATAGTAGAGTATGCAAAGAATGCGTACAGGTATAGGCTAGAAGAACTGCAGGAAGCGAAAGATAAGTCCATAGAATTCTTATTACAGCATCGGTTATTTCGATCTGATCGGACGGGGAATGTCATAGATAAGAAGATGTTAATGCTATCTTATCCGTCGCGTTGGAAATATGATATATTACGCGTACTGGATTATTTTCAATATGCCGGGATCCAGTACGATCCACGCATGCAAGGTGCGCTTGATATCCTGAAGAAAAAGCGTCGGAAAGATAACAAATGGCCCGTTCAGGCAAAGCATCCGGGGCAGACCCATTTTGACATGGAAAAAACCGGAGGCCCAAGTCGCTGGAATACCCTGAGAGCGATGAGGGTTCTAAAACATTTCGGTGAACCCAAACCTAAGCTGATCCAATAATAGTTACACTGGCGATGCTATACGGGTACCCCTTTTTCTTTTCTTGGTAGAAGCGCCTAACAAATCAATGCACGCGTCTTGCTGCCGCCCGTTTTTACCGGGGTTCTGCCAGCCAAGAAAGGGGGCATCGTGGCAATTATCGCTACCCCGTCCTCGCGTATTCCCCGGGCCGTTATGCCAAAGAGAATCTTGTTTCATGCCTGAACCCGATCCAGCAAGCATCAAAACCTTTGCAACGCCGCACGATCTCGGCCGTTGGCTCAAGGCAAATCACGCCACCGAAAGGGAGCTGTGGGTGAAGATATTTAAGAAAAAAACGGGCATTCCGAGTGTCACTTGGGACGATGTCGTGATTGAAGCCCTGTGCTGGGGCTGGATCGACGGCATCAAGAAGTCAATCGATGACCACGCCTATTTCCAGCGAATTACGCCCCGGACAGCGCGAAGCAACTGGTCAAAAAGGAACAGGGCGCACGCGGAGCGCTTGATACGCGAGGGCCGGATGACAGAAGCAGGGCTGGTGCCTATTCGTGCCGCCAAAGCGGATGGCCGGTGGGAGAACGCCTATGCGGCACGTGAACTAGAAGTGCCAGCGGATTTCCTGGCAGCACTGGAAAGCAAACCTACGGCGATGCTGTTTTTTGAGACGCTCAACAAATCGAGTCGTTATGCCATCGCGTATGGATTGACCAGCGCAAAGAAACCCGAAACGAGACAGCGGCGATTTGCAAAATTTATGGACATGCTTGTCCGCAAAGAAAAGCCGGGCGCAGGCTTCAAAAAAACGAAAAAGGCGTGACCATATCATGCACCGGCGTTGCGAAGCCGGGCGTTTTCAGATGGACCCTCCCACATCGCGGCCCCATGATTGCGGACGTTTCGCGACACACCCTACGTATCCAGTAAATTCAATATGAGCACTATCCATCTCATCTTCGGCCCGCAAGGCGCGGGCAAATCGACTCTCGCGCGCACGATTGCGAAGCGTGAGGGCGGCGTCCGATTCTCCATCGACGAATGGATGGTGCGATTGTACGGGCCAGACGTTCCCAAACCTATGCGTTTGGGCTGGATCATGACCCGCGTCAGGCGTTGCGAAGCGCAGATATGGTCCGTAGCAAGAGAGATTGCAGAGAACGGCGGAACGGTCATCTTGGATCTCGGATTCATGAAGGCGAGTAGTCGCGCCGAGTTCGCCGGCCTGAGCGAGGCGGCCGGTCTGAAACACAAATTCCACTACGTGGACGCGCCCCGTGATGTACGACGGGGCCGTGTTTTGGCGCGGAATGCAGACAAAGGCGAGACGTTCTCCCTCGAAGTGACGCCGGAGATGTTCGATTTTATGGAAACGCAATTTGAGCACCCTCAGAACGCTGAGTTGGCAAAGGCGACCGTGGTTAATACCCATGATGATTCCTGATCGGTTCAGGCTCTTGGGTGCCACCTAACCAGCGCCTCCACCTGAACGCGCGGTGACGGCGGTGCTTCGTATATTCGCCATCATTGCCTCGTTTCCCTGCTGTGTTGCGTGCAGCAGGTGAGACGCAGGCCGTTAGGCGTCTTCAAGAGCAATGACCACTCTGAACCAGAAATCATGTCTGTTCTCGCGCGCCTGTTGGGCTATGGCAAGGTTGAGGCATTGCAACGGACGAAAAACCGACCACGACTCATTTCCTCTATCCTTTGCTGGATCGTCGGGGCAGTTTTCGCCTATGCGATGATCAGCAACGGCCTAGAGACGAATGAAGACCTACTGGAGGTAGGTGTCCCTACGAAGGCCGTGGACAGTTGGTCAGGGAAACGGGGACGTATCCTCCCCATTATTGAGGTGGATGGCAAGCAATACCTCTGTGGGGGACGAGGTTTAAGCCTCGACATACGCAAGGATACAATACTCTATGATCCGAACAACCCGGACAACTGCCATGAAAAAGATAACATAGGTGAAAGAGAATACTTCCTCGTCATCGTGGGAGTGGTGAGCGGGCTGTTTATGCTGGGACTTGGCTTGATGCTGTTTCTTGAACCCCAACCGAAGCGATGAACATATCAAGGCTACATCCGGCCAGCTAAATCTGCAAGCAGTGAGCACGGTGAACGTAGTGCCTCAGGTTCATAACGGCGAGTATCAGGTGCGAACCATGCGAGGATCTACGATATGATCACGCCCCCTTTGATCAACCGTATGATGAAGGAGCAGTGGCCCGCTGCCCCATGTTTTTGTACAGAGATTGGACCTACCCCTCCACGCAAGCCGATAAAAAGTCCGCCGGTTTCAGCCGTTTGCACGGTCGGTGCGTCCACACTAGATTGAGAAGTTATCGCCTTCGTTTTACCATTATGCTGCCCTACGTTCAATGAAGCGGCTCCTGCTCCTTACAACGCTCGCCCTGACCATCGTTGTCCTCGTCGCATTTAACAGGGCTTCGCCACCCGATCCGGCCAACCTCGTCGGAACGTGGCAGGTAGACCTCCGCCCAACCCCTGACGCGGAGCCGTACTTCCAAGCGTTCGTCGTCACCTCTGTAGATGGCGATTCCCTCCAGGGCACCTTCTACGGGTCGCCTATCGAGCGTGGCCGGATCAACGCTGCCTGGGGTTCGGTACAGTTCGCGTTCGTCACTTCGGATGGGTCTGGCCCCTACAATCATGCGGGTCGACTCGAAGGCAAGCGGCTTGAAGGTTCGACGTACTCACTGGGGCGGGGCTTTTTGCTTCCGTGGCGTGCAGAGCGGGTCAGCGAGTAGCGCGGAGGCCACATCCCCAGCGCCTGCACCTGTCCGCACGATGACTGCAGTGCTTCGTATATTCGCCTTAACAATCATTGCCTCGTCTTACCGCTGCTGCGCGTGTGGCACTGGGCGGGCCGTTGGTATCGGTCCTGTATGCGTCCCCGTGTGTTTTAGCACCGAAGCGTGCCAAGGCGTCGGAAGCCGTCGTTTTACTGTTTGATGCCCCTGCCCCTGAACATAGCCGCCCTCCACCTACGAACAGGAGCTTCTTTCCTTCTTTGGGGCCTCCTCGCCGTTTGTGTGGGATTCCTCTCCACCCTCCCTTCTTTCGCGCAGCCCATCGACACCTGGGCGGAAATGGGCCGGTTTCCCATCCGTTACATCGACCCTTCGGAATACAACGCCCCCAAAGAAAACTGGGGCATTGTCAAAGATGAGGAGGGGCTCCTCTATGTAGCAAACAACGCCGGGCTCCTTATTCACGATGGGGTGCATTGGGAGCCACTGCAACCGCAAAGCGCTTACATCCGGCCGCTGGTACGGACCCAGGATAATGTCATCTACTATGGCGGCATCAACGAATTCGGTTACCTTGCGAAAGACGGACAAGGCCACCGCCACTTGGTGTCGCTCGTGGAACACGTCCCGGAGGCGGATCGCAGCTTCTTGCAAATCTGGAACATCGTCCTACACGGCAACGCGGTCTTTTTTCAAGCCGACCATCATCTTTTCCGGTGGCAGAACCAAACCATAACCGTTTGGAATACCGAGGGGCTTCTTCAGGATATTGGCATCGTCGGTGACCGACTGATTGCGTATCAGGAAAACCAGTTCGTACGACTGTCCGACGCCGATACCCTGGAAGCCATTCCCACCGAACTTCACCTTCTCGACAGCCGGGGTGAATTCATCCCCGACGGCCCTGAACACGTCTTCCTGTTGGGCACCCATACTTTGCTGCGGTGCGGTATTGCGATGGACGTCCAGAACACGTGTATCGATGTGACGCCGGAGTTCACCGCCGCAGGGACACGGTTCCGACCGTTCAGCATCGCTCGGCTCGCTGACGGCAGCATCGCGGTTGGATTCGATGGGCAGGGACTCGCACTCCTCTCCCCAGCAGGCAAACTCAAACGGCTCATTGGGGAAGCAGAGGGGCTTGAAAACCTCGAGGTGATGGAACTTTATCCCACCGAGCAAGGGGTGCTCTGGCTGGCTCTCTACGACGGGATTGCGCGCATGGAGCCCGATGGGTACCTCACCTCATTCACCAAGACAGAAGGGCTGTCCAGTCGGGTGAACGACATCGCCCGATGGAACGAAACGATCTGGGCCTCGACCATGTTGGGGCTTTTTCAACTCATCCCAGGTGACCAGGGAGTGCCCGCACATTTTGAACGGGTACGCAAAAGTGATCCCTACCTGAACTGTTACGACATCGTAGAATCGGGTGACCAACTCCTGGTTGGCTGTAGGAATGGCCTTGTCCGTATCGAAATGGACGAGGACGGTCGTGGAAAAACCGTGACGGTTGTAGAAGAAGATGTGGAGGCCCTCGCGATTGACCCGGCAACACCAGACCTGCTCTACATTGGCAGTGAAGGGCGCATTATGGCGCTGCACGTCAAGGAGACGACGGTAGACATTGTCTACTCGGTAACCGTGGAGGGCTTTGTGTATGCACTCGGCATCAAACCACGAACCCATCCTGCGGAACCCACCGAGGTCTGGGCCAACGCCACCAGTGGCGCCGTCCACCGGCTCGTAAAGCCGAGCAGCGATACCTCGTGGGTGCATACTCCCTATGTCAGCATCGATGGTCTAAGCAGTGATGTCTACAAGTTCTTCTGGTTGAACGACGAGATGGGGATGGCTTCGAGCGAGGGCATTCATATGATTTCCTCGGCGGAGGACGGCTCCCTCAAGGCCACGCCCTATGCACCCATCACCCAATCAGGGCACTCTGATGATTTCCTGGGTTTCGATAGCGACAGTACGGCCTGGTTCTTTGCGGACCACCGAATCTGGCGCGTCACACCCCCATGGAACGGTAACGTCGGGGTAGATGCTATCGCGCCTCACCCCTTGTTGAGCACGCTTGTCGAACCCTCCTTGATGTATGTCGATTCCGACCGGTCGCTTTGGATTGCTCATGGTCGCGGTATCGCGCACCTTCAATATGAGGCACTGGCCCAAAACCACCCCAAGCCGCGTCTGCGCATCGCCACGGTCGAGAATCTTGTTACCGATAGCACGTTCTACCCGGCTGGCACGCCCGCCGAACAGGCCGTCGTCATTCCGCATGCGTTGGCGTCGTTGCGGTTCGACTTCGCGGCGCAGGTGTACGACTTCCCAGAGCGAGTGGATTACCGCGTATGGCTGGAAGGGCTCGATGCCACCTGGCAGCCCTGGTCATCCGAGACGAGCAAAGAGTTTACGAACCTCAATGCGGGGTCCCACACGCTACACATAAAGGCGCGCGATGCCTACGGCCAAGAAAGTGAGACGGTGTCTTTTTCGTTTCTGGTGGCTCCCCCCTGGTACCGCACCAACTGGGCCTATGCCCTCTGGACCCTAGCGGCAGCCCTCCTCCTCGGCGGCATAACGATGGCCTACGGACAGGTGCAAAACCGCTGGCTCAAGGCGCGCAACCGGATTTTGGAACGCACGGTGGCGGAACGAACCCGGGAGATCCAGCAACAAAAGGAAGCCGTAGAGCGGGTCAACGACGAGTTGCTTCAGGTTAATCACAGCCTATCCGAGCGCACGAACCAGTTGCGTGAAGCGCTGGAAGTTAACCAGGACATCCTGGGCATCACGGCGCACGACTTAAAAAACCCCTTGGGCGGCGTCATCGGGCTGGCCGAGGTCGTGATCATGAATGCCGAAGAAGAACCCGAGGCTCCTGTCAACAGCGCCACCGAGTTCGTTTCCATTATTCGCGACGCCGCCGAACGGATGTTAAAAATCGTCCAGGAACTGTTGGACACGCACCGCCAAGGCAACGACAGCTTCCTCACCCTCGAACCCGCGTCTTTGAGTGAGATCGTTACCCGCGCCATCCAGTGGAATAACCGCCAGGCCCAGCAAAAGAACATCCGCATCCATTTCGCCGACAGCGACCCCTCAGACGTAGCCTGCGACGTTGTCGCGATCCAACGTGCCGTCGACAATTACCTCTCCAACGCTGTCAAGTACAGCCCGCCAGGCTCCAATATCTGGGTATCCCTCTCGCCGGAACACACCCATGCGGCACCGATGGTATGCCTCAAGGTACGCGATGAAGGACCCGGCCTCACCGAAGAGGACATGACCCGCGTGTTTGGCAAAATGACGCGTCTCAGCGCCCAGCCGACCGCGGGCGAGCACTCAACCGGACTCGGGCTCTACATCGTCAAGCAGCTCGTGGAAGCACATGGCGGGGCCGTAGGGGTGGAGAGCATGGTGGGGGAAGGAGCGACCTTCTGGCTCGTGCTTCCGCTGTTGGTAACCTCCGAAGCCGTCAGCAACAACCCCTAGCGTTAAATGCAAAAAACGGAGCCGGTCCTCGTTTTTGACCTCACTGCTTTTGTCAAACTCGTTGAACAAGACCGGGTTGACGTGGCTTGGTCCGTCCTGTCTGAGATCGGTCCCGAATGGATCGGCAGTCGACGCAAAATCGACTTTTTCGTTGACGGGATGCCCATGGCTCAAAACGCCCTCACCCATCGCCTCGTGCAGGCGCTTATCGATGAACTGGCCCTTCCCGCCACCAGCATAGATCACGTCATTTCAGGAGAAGGCCATCTTCGACGGAAAGGGCGTTCGATTGAGGTTGTTTACGACTGGACCAAAGCCGTGCCCTACGATGACCCGGTAAAAAGCGGCAGCGGTGTATTCACGTTGGTAAAAGACATCGCTCAGCGATGATCTACCGTGTTGTTTTAACGCAGCGGTGTCTTAAGCCAAGTTTTTCTGGCCGTGAATCCTGAAATTTATTCTTCCCCGTTCTGAGAAACACCCTTCTCCTGGAGACGGCGGCCAAACGTAAACAAGCGCAGGCATGAAAATCATTACCACGATTAACTGGGTTATCATCGGTATTTATTGCGTCCTGGCCCTGTTGATTTACTTCGACTCGAATCGTTCGGGCGTTGATGCAGCGGGCCGCGGCATGGCGATGGGTTTTCTGTTTGTCGGGTTGATTTATCTCGCCATCCTGATCGGTTTAAATTTTATCAATGTGCAATGGGTACGCATCCTGGTGCTGCTTTTGGGCGGCACGCCGCTGTTGATGTATGCAGGCCGTGCCCTGTCATCCCGACAATCGCAAGCAGAATATGCGCGACTGGCCCATGAAAACGCGCAATTCAAAGATCC
>JAUIDY010000157.1 GCA_030428385.1 Rhodothermia bacterium
AACCACAACACCGAATCGGCCTTGCCGCGATACAAAAAGGCCACTGAGTCGCCTATGACGAGCGGTGCCTGTTGGTTAACCACCAGTGAATCCCAGAACGCCTCAAGATACTCGGTACGCTGGACTTCATCCGGCCATGCGGCGAGGGTACGGACGCTGTCTTTAAACGCCTGAATCGAGGCAAATGGAGGAGGCGCTGAATGTTGTGTGGCGTGGCGCATGGGGCTACATCCCAGCACCATCAGCAGAAGGAATACGCTTCCGCTTTTCAAAAACGAAAGGGGCATACGGTTACTACGATAATTTCGAACGAATGCCCCAACATAATCCGGTGCACTCCTCAAAAACCTCAGGGAGAGCTATGGATTTCCTCAAAATGTAGCCAACCGGTCTTTCTCAGCCGTGAGCGGCAAGTATAACAAAGCCAACGTCTTCAACCGCTTCGACCATCGCGGCGCGGCTGGTTTGTGCAGGGTCGTAGTGAACGGTGGCCGTGCCAATCTGCACGTCAGCAACCGTGAGTGGCAAGGCTTCGAGGGCGTGGCGGACCGATTGTACACAGTGCCCACAACTCATGCCTTCTATCTGTAGGGTTTCTTTTTTCATGAGGTCAGCAAAACGGTTTGGTTCAAGGTGAATTAGTGCCAGAAGTGATCAGCCTGCATGAGTCCCACCACGGCTTGCCGCCCTTGATCTCGGGTATATCGCTCGGCGGCCTGGATGGCGCTAGGTTCGCGGGTGTGGTATGAGACCACATCATGAATGGGCGTGCGCCGAGGCTGACGGAGTACCACAAACAGCCGCCCCACCCAGTCGAGGCGTTCGAGGCTGGCTGGATACGAGGCCTCGTAATTGTACGTTGGTGTGCGCTCCTTGGGCAGCAACGGTCCTTTGGGGTGAGCCGCAAAGCGCTTCTCAAACAACCACAACTGCGTGTAGCCCATCGGAATGAATTCAAACGCTTGATCCATGACGGTTTTGGCGTCGGAGGCGTCAAACAAGGGGCTAAAACGATGAGTTTGGCGATTGGTCATGTAGATAAACCAGGGATGTCGCTTGTCGCGCCCGGCTTTTTCAAAAGGCGTTTCAGATGGATTGAGTAAGCCAGTTAAATGGGTGATGTAAACCGGGGACATCAGGGACGGGGCGTGAAGGAGTGAAGGCGCAAGCTGTTGGTAACAACCGAGACGCTGGAGAGTGCCATTGCGGCGGCAGCAACCATCGGTGACAGGAGCCAGCCGAAGACGGGATATAGCACGCCTGCCGCTAAGGGTATGCCCAGTACGTTGTAAACAAAGGCGAAAAACAGGTTTTGTTTAATGGTGCGAAGGGTTTGCTTGGAAAGCCGAAACGCATCCGCCACTGCTCGCAAATCGTCGCGCAACAGCGTCACGTCGGCGGCTTCAATGGCAATATCGGTGCCGGTGCCGAGGGCAATGCCTACGTCAGCCTGTGCCAGGGCGGGCGCATCATTGATGCCATCGCCCACCATCGCAACCACGTGTCCCTGCGCTTGCAAAGTCGCCACGGCGGCTGCTTTCTCGCCGGGACGCACCTCAGCGTGCACGTGGTCAATGCCGAGGGAGACAGCGATGGCGTGGGCCGCTTCGGCATTGTCGCCCGTGAGCATGGCAACCCTTAATCCAAGCGCGTGGAAGGTCTCAATGGCATTGCGAGAAGTAGGCCGTACCACATCAGCGACGGCGAGGATGCCTGCGGGTTTGTCCCCTATTCCAACATAAATGAAGGTTTTTCCCTCCGAGGCGAAGTGTTCTACAGGCCAGCCGCCGGTGATGCCTTGTGCGTCTATAAAGGCCTGGTTGCCCAGAGCTACCGCCTTGTTTTCTACCTGTGCCTGAATACCGAATCCCGTCTCAGAGGTAAAGGAAGAAATGTCCGCTAGTGCTATCCCTCGTTCTGTTGCAGCAGCAACGATGGCTTCCCCAATGGGATGCTCGGATCGGCTTTCTGCGGATGCAGCAAGGCGAAGCAATGCCGTTTCTGTCCACTCTCCGATGGGAAGAATATCGGTGAGGCGGGGGTGTCCTTCGGTGAGGGTGCCCGTTTTGTCGAGCACAATGGTATCTACTTTGCGGAGTTGTTCCAATGTGTCACCTCCCCTGACGAGCAAGCCATGGGCAGCCGCCTTTCCCGTCGCAACCATGATGGCGGTGGGAGTAGCCAGGCCCAGCGCACACGGGCAAGCGATGATGAGCACCGAGACAAATGCAAGCAGCGCGTGGGCCAATCCCGGAGACGGCCCGACCATCATCCACACCGCAAACGAGGCGAGGG
Organism: Rhodothermia bacterium; assembly: GCA_030428385.1. Taxonomy (GTDB): domain Bacteria; phylum Bacteroidota; class Rhodothermia; order Rhodothermales; family JAAAOL01; genus JAUIDY01. The sequence goes on from JAUIDY010000157.1 coordinate 2,296, forward strand.
CAATAATGACTACCACGGGGACGAACACGCCCGCCACCCGGTCGGCAAGGCGCTGGATGGGGGCTTTGCGGCCCTGCGCCTCGCGGACCAGCCCTACTATTTGTTGCAAGGTCGTGTCCGGGCCCACACGTGTGACTTCAAAAACAAACGCACCGGTGCGGTTGATGGTGCTTCCGACAACTGAGTCGCCGGGGTATTTATCCACGGGTAGCGGCTCGCCGGTGATCATGCTTTCGTCCACCGCCGAGGCGCCGTTACGGACAAGGCCATCAAGCGGGATGCGCTCGCCTGGGCGCACCACAACATGTTCGCCCAAACGCACCTCCTCAACAGGAATTTCCAGGGTGGTGCCATTACGCTCTACCCGGGCGGTGGGCGGCTGCAAGGCAAGCAGCTGCTCGATGGCCGCGCTTGTGCGGCTTTTGGCGCGTGCTTCCAACATGCGCCCCAGCAGCAAAAACGTGATAATCACGGCCGCTGCTTCAAAGTACACGTCGGGGGTTCGTCCTGCAGTCTCGAAAAAGGAAGGGGCTACCGTCGCCACCAAGCTGTAGCCAAAGGCCGATCCTACACCGAGCGCAACGAGGGTGTTCATGTCAGCTCCGCCGTGTCGCACGACGCGCCAGGCCCCGCTAAAAAAAGACCGCCCCGACACCAAAACAACCGGTGTGGTGAGCAGCAGCAAGACCCACGGCAGCCCCTCGAAATGAAAACCGGGCACCATCGAAAGGATCACAACCGGGACGGTGAATAGCAGCGCGAACAAAAAGCGTCGCTGGTAGCGCTGGTAGGGAGAAGGTGGAGGGCTTACTTTGTCGTCGGTCGTATTCTTGGTGGTGGAAGCAAGGTAGCCGTGCGAGCGTAGGACCTGGGTCAGGGAAGCAGGGTGGGTCACAACAGGCACATAGCGAATGTGAACTTCGTCATCTGAAGCCTGGACATCCAGCACGCCGTTGGTGTGTGCAAACAGGGCGTTGATGCTTTCATGATTTGACTGGGAAGCCAACGGGAGCGTCAACGTTTCGGTGCGGATGCCGAAGCCTGTACGTTCCACCGTTTGAACCATGTCAGAGAGTTTCGCCTGGGCTGGGTCGAAGGCGACCGTCGCCTCGCTGGTGGCAAAATTGACATTGGCTTCCTGCACACCAGATAGTTTGCCCAGTTGCCGTTCGATGCGGACCGCACACGCGGCACATTCCATGCCTTCGACGGGCAGGGTAAGGCGTTGGTGGGAGGATACGGTTTGGGAAGGAGTATCCATTACCGAAGCTTCTTGTAGAGCAGATCCATGATCTCGTCGTACGTGTTTTGCGCCGCTTGGGGATTGCCCGACCGCAGCGCGTCCGTTACGCACGTTTCGAGGTGGTTGCGGGTGATGACCTTGCCCGCCGATCGCAAGGCTTCTTGTACCGAGGTGATCTGATTCAGGATGTCGCCACAGTAGCGCCCTTCACCGACCATCTTCTGAAGCCCTCGCACCTGCCCTTCAATCCGGCGCAGGCGTCTGAGCACGTCCGTCTGGACCGTTTCATTCATCATGGCTTTGTCAAATTTAACGCGTACTATACTATACCCCCCTATACTATTCGCATGTATAGAAGATTCCTGTTGATGTCTGTCGAAATTGAACGAAAAGGGGGCTGGGGCGTTTGCTTGGGCCAACAAACAATGTTGCACGGAGGAGGATTATGCAGCAACTTTCGAAGAAAGATCAGACGTGGTGGTTGAACTTTCAGTCGCTCTTGGATGACCAGATGGAGTGGCCCTCCGAGTATTTGTTTAAATTCATCGTCCCACACGTGGGCGTTGAGGCGCTGAAGGCTGTATTTGGAAAAGTGGAAATCCATGAGCGTTTGTCTCGCAAGGGCAATTACATCAGCATCACCACCCGCATGGAGATGCATTCCAGTGATGAAGTGATTGCTATTTACAAAGCAGCGGGTGCCATCGATGGCGTCATCTCACTCTGAGGCAGTAATAGATCAATACAAGCCCTGTTCATTGCGCATGGACAGGGCTTTTTTCATGTCGTGGCGGATCGTATCATGGGAAAAATTATTCCGGAATAACCATGAAAACCCTGCTCTTTCTTCGCCACGGCAAATCCGACTGGGAAGCCGACTACAGCCATGATCACGACCGCCCCCTCGCCAAGCGGGGACGCAAAGCTGCCAAACGCGTTGGCAAGGTACTGGCACAAACCGGTCCATTGCCCGACGGCATCATAAGCTCAACAGCCGTTCGGGCGCTAGATACGGTGCGGCGGGCCCACAAGGCAGGCCAATGGACAACTCCGATTCGAACAACAGAGCGGTTGTACCACGCGTCGTCCACCGATCTTCTGGCTGAAATAAAGGCTGAGTCTGACGCAACCAGCGTACTGATGGTGGTAGGACACGAGCCCACCTGGAGCAGCGCCGTAAGCCAATTGATTGGTGGAGGTACGGTGCGCTATCCTACAGCTGCCCTCGCCCGGGTGGATCTAGACATTGCACGTTGGCGCGACGCCGCATTTGGGAAAGGCCAACTCATCTGGCTGTTGCCACCGCGGTTGTTGGGATAGCCGTTATTCCGACAGTCGCCCGCCTGCCACAAAAAAGTCATCCTGTCGCCACGCACAGTCCACATCGATGAATCCCGCCCGTTCCATGGCTTTGAGTTGGCGGTAGAGGCCCAGCGTGCCCACATGGTCGCCGATGAGTAGGTGACCGCCGGGGTTCAGACTATCGCGGATGCCTTGAAACAACAGTTCGTAGCGGCTTTCAGCTTCCAGCGGTTCGATATCATGCCCGATGATGGCGTGTAGGGCCAGCGTGGCAACAACGATGTCAAAGGGGCCACCCGGAAGGGCCTCGCCATCGGTATTAACTGAGGCCTGGAGTGCGGTGACCGTCTCTGGAAACTGGCTCAGCTTATCCTGGGCAATGGCAAGCAAGTCAGGGTCGTGATCGAGGAGCGTCATGTGTAAGGCAGGGTAGGCCGCCAACACGGTGAAGGCTGCATTGCCCGTGCCGCAGGCGAGGTCGCATACGGTGGAGCCTGGCTCCAGGGGTGGCAAGGCAACTACCATCTCGTCCAGCATGGGCAAGGCTAGTGGCAAGCGCCGTTCGAGGTGCAGGTCGTACCAGTTGCCGTTGCGCCAGAAGCCGCCCCGGTTGCGCAGGTTGTCGCGCCAGCTTGGAATGGGCATCGCGTTCGAGAAAAGAAGGGAGAAAAGGGCCGTTCCACCATGGAGGCAGGAATAAAGATCCATGTAGCCGGGCGGGTGCGTATCCACCAACAGGAAACCCCCGATTGACAGGAGACGCTGTGCGAAGTATACTTTGCGCCCACGCCAAACGAAAGGATAGATCAAGAGGTATCTCCCATGAACCGCATCCTAAAGCACGGCATTTTGCTGCTCATTTTTTGGGCTACAGGCCTTCCCGGGTTGGCCCAAGCCCAGCAAGACATGAGCGACGTCGAAATTCAAGTACATCCTGTGGCGGAGGGCGTTTACATGCTGACGGGCCGGGGCGGAAACATTGGGCTTTCCGTAGGAGAAGATGGGGCCTTTATAATTGATGACCAATTCGCGCCCCTTACAGAGAAGATTCAGGCCGCCATTGCTTCCGTTAGCGATCAGCCTGTCCGATTTGTGGTTAATACCCATTTGCATGGTGATCATACGGGCGGCAATGAAAACTTTGGCAAGGCCGGTGCCATTATCGTGGCCCACGAAAATGTTCGGGAGCGAATGGAAGCCGCCCTGGCAGATTCGGAGGATCTGTCGGAAGATGCCTTGCCCGTGATCACGTTTTCGGAAGCAGCCACGTTTCATTGGAACGGGGACGCGCTCCACATCAGCCACGTCGATCCCGCCCACACGGATGGCGATGTGATTATTCATTTCCAAGGGGCCAACGTGCTCCACATGGGCGATTTATTTTTTAATGGCTTCTATCCCTATATCGACGTCAACAGCGGTGGGGCGTTGCCCGGTGTGATTGCGGCCGCTGAACGCGCCCTGGCTTTGGCTGATGAAGAGACGCAGATTATCCCCGGACACGGGCCGCTCGCTAAAAAAACGGAACTTCAGGTTTATCATGACATGTTGGTGACGATACACGGACGGATGCAGGAATTAATTGCGGCGGGCAATACCCGGGACGAAATTATTGCCGCCAAGCCAACGGCTGACTTCGATGAGGAGTGGGGCGGTGGCTTTATGCAGCCCGACAACTGGGTTGGTATTCTCTACGATTCACTGCAACGATAACCCCTATTCGAATCTAGAAGCATCCCATGAGGAGAATCGTCTGCTTTGCGAGCGTATGCGTGTGTCTGATCTTTGCCGGGTGCATTGATGAAGGCGACCAATCTGAACAACTGTTGTTGTCATTGGATGAGTTTGTGCAAGGTGCCCTTGGCGACTCGCTAGGGTTTCAAAGTACCAATGGTGACGCCGTTGTTGTGGCCTTTCCTGTTGTCCAGACCGTGCCGGGGGATACCAACCTGGTGAGTCGCCGTACCCATTCGCTTATGGACGATGAACTGCGGCAATGGCGAAAGGACAAAGGGCTGTATCTCTATCAGTATGAAGCAGACGATCGTACCATTGTCTTTCCCGAGGCGGTTCGCATCCTTCCAGCCTGGATGGTGGTGGGTGATACCCATGTTGTAGCCATGGACTACTCGGAGGTGGTGGACGAAACCGTTCGAAACAGAGGGCGCATGACCTATCGGGTGATTCTGGAAGCCACCGCACCGGTAGAAACGGCAGTGCAGTTTTTTCAGGAAAGCGCCATTCTGAACACGGAGATGGTTCGGACCGATGAAACGGGCGCCCAGCACGGGTATTCGATCCGGGAATGGTATACAGCCCGGGTGGGATTGGTGAAAGTGCAGGGGACGATTTACTCCACAAACGAAGCGGGTGAGCGCTCTGCAACAGCCTTAAATATGGTGTTGGCCGGGGGACGGGTTCGTGGAAGTACCTTAGGAGGGTACTAGACGCTGTGGTCCTTGGGACCAGCTGATGAGCCCGACACCGTTAGTTGCCATTGACAAGTCCCACGCCGTATTTCATCATCAGCAGACGCTCGCGGTACAGGAAAAAGGCGGCGTCGCACACCTTGCTGGTGTAGTACGCATTAAAACCACCTCCCACAGCGGCACCAACCACAGGCACCACCTGTGCCAGCTTGCCTTTTGTGAGCTGGATGCCGAGACCTCGGGCGGCATTGCGAATCGCCTGAGTGACCGTGTACTGCTCGATGGTTTGCAAGGTCTGTTGACGCGCCAGCGCATGGGAAACGCGAATCACCGGGACCAGAGCGGCTTGTTTGGCGGAGTCGGTGGGTTGGGAGACGGCGTTGAGGACCTGCAGAGCAAAATAACGCTCCGAGACCTCGGCAATGTCGAAGCCGCAATAGGTGGCATATTCGCCTACGGCCCGCAGGTTGAGCGCGACCAGCGCCACTACATCGGGAAGAATGCCAGCCGCACCGGCATATCCTGCGGCAGCACCTTCAGCGGCCGCCAGCGCCCGGTACTTGGTGTCGAGCCCAGCGATCCGACCATCGACTGTTTCGAGGTCGAATTGGTGAATGTCTGTTTCAGAGTTGATGGTGTGCCCGGCGTCGCGGTATTCGTCGTAGATCACGTCCCGCCACACGGAGTCCTGCACGATCTCGTTCATCACCCGCAGCAGCCCGGCCACCACGTTGTCAATCGTCCAATCGACGCCTGGAATCTGGCGTACCAGGTCGGTGGCAAGGTGCAGGGTCTTATTGACACGCTGGACGGTATCGCCAAACCAGCCCATCTTGGGTTCTTTCCACAACTGAATCTCACGGAGGGCTTCCTGTTCATACGGCGAAGGGAAGCGGTCAGCAAGAAGGGGCGATGCATCGCTCATGGGCACAACAGCAGCAAGTGGGCATGGTGAGAAGAATTGTACGTAATTCCGTGCTGCGAGTTACCACCACCTGGCTTAACCGTCCATTACCCCCGCCCCGTTGAGCCAAATCCGCCAGCGCCCCGCGCGGTCGTTTCCAGCGATTCTTGTTCTTGCCACGTTACCTGTGCATGGGCCGCGATGACGAGTTGGGCGATGCGTTCGCCACGTGTGATGACAAACGGTTCGGGACTGTGGTTGATAAGCAGCACCTTACATTCGCCCCGGTAGTCGGCATCGATGGTGCCGGGGCTGTTGAGCACCGTCACGCCATGTTTGTAGGCAAGGCCGCTACGCGGACGCACCTGGGCTTCATACCCTGGGGGGAGCGCAATTTGCAGGCCCGTCGGAATCAGCTTCCATTCGCCCGGAGCCAGCGTCACCGGTTCATCCTCGGGAACGGCCGCCCGCATGTCCATCCCAGCGCTATGGGGGGTGGCGTAGTGGGGCAGGTCAAGACCGTCGGCGTGCGGGAGGCGGGCGAGTGGAACGGTAAACATGCGTCAAAAAGAGATCAATGGTGGAGAAAACGAACGGCGAGGAAAATGGCGGATGACAAGCGGAAGTGCAATGCCCGTACGTGGGAAGAGTGGGAGAAGATGGTGGTTGAAGAGAAAAAGCAGAATAATGGCACCCGTAGAGACGCGCCATCGGTGCGTCTCGCGTTGGAGGAACCCAAACGCATGCAAAAAACACCAACGCAGAAACCGCCTACCCTTCCTTTACCGCAAGTTGCCCACACGCAGCGTCGATATCCTGCCCCCGGCTACGGCGGACGGTGACGGTGACACCTGCCGCCACGAGCGTTTTGATAAAACGATGTAGCTGGGCTTCGGGCGTGCGGGAAAAGCCGAGCCCTTCAACCGGGTTGTACATGATGAGGTTGACTTTGCTCGGCGCCCAACCGACGACTTCGGCGAGGTGCCGGGCGTCGTCCACGCCATCGTTTACCCCGGTGAACATGCAATATTCGTAGGTGACGAGCCGGCCCGTCGTGTTGGTGTAATACTGAATGGCTTCTTTGAGGGCGGTGAGGTCAGTGGCCGCGGCGCGGTTGACAGGCATGATGGCACTGCGCTGTGCATCCGTGGGCGCATGAAGCGAGACGGCAAGGTTAACGCGGGGGTTGTCGTCGGCAAGTTGTTTGATACGCCGCGCCAGCCCCACCGTCGAAACCGTAATGCGTCGCGGCGAAAGGCCGAGCCCTTCGGCATCAGTGAGCAGGTCGATGCTGCGCAGGACGTTGTCGTAGTTGAGCAGCGGCTCGCCCATGCCCATAAACACAATGTTGGAAATCGGCTTCCCAAATCGTTCGAGCGCCAGCGTGTTCATAAACCACACCTGATCGAAGATTTCGCCTGCGGTGAGGTTTTGTTGAAAGCCCATTAGTCCCGTGGCACAAAACGTGCACCCCATCGCGCAGCCCACCTGACTGGAGACACACACCGTCAGCCGCCGCGCGTCACCGTTGGGTTCGATGTCCGGAATCAATACACTTTCGATGTGGCGACCCGAAGCGAGTTGGAACAGCCCTTTAGCTGTCTGGTCGGTCGCCGTCTGGAGTTGCGTACAAACGATGGTTTCGATCTGGGCAACCTCTCCCAGCGTGGCCCGAAACGCTTTGGGCAGGTTGGTCATCTCTGCGAACGTGGTGGCGCCTTTGCCAAACAACCACTGAAAAAGCTGTCGGCCCCGGTACGCCGGTTGCCCGTGCGCCTGCGCAAACGCTTCGAGTTCATCCCGATGAAGCGCTTTGAGGTTGGTGCGAGATGTGGCGCGAATTTCCATGCGTGCTCCAACGCAGGTTCAGAGATTGCGGTTCGGAGAGGGATCAACTCCACGAATCAAGATAGACCTGCGGCCCATCACCCATACAACGGTCGACGGACCACCACAACGGCGGCGGCCAGCAGCGCCAGCGCAAATCCCGTGCTGATGAGCAGGCAAAGGCCCAACGGTGCCAGTCCTGCTGAAGGCTCCGGCCAGTAGATGGCCTGGCGCAGACCACTGACAGCATACGAAACGGGATTTAAACGCATCACCCACTGCAAAACGGGAGACGCACCCTCAAAGGGGAACGGTGCCCCCGAAAGCATCCACAGGGGCAGCAAAAGCAGGTTCATGACCGCGTGAAACCCCCGCGTCGATTCCATCCGCCACGCGATGATAAAGCCAAGGGCGGTAAATGAAAGCCCCGTCAGCAGGCTAATGAGGCCAACGAGCAGAACCCGGGTGGGTAGCAAGGCGATACCGAGCAGCGGCAGGAGGAGCAGAAACAACAACGCTTGTGCCATCGCCAGGGTGGTGCCGCCGAGCGTGTTGCCCAGCACCAACGCCCACCGTGGCGCGGGCGCGACGAGTGCGGCCTGCAACGCCCCGTTTTTGCGCTCTTCCACAATGGAGATGGTGGTGAAAACAGCGGTGAATAAGAGAATAAGTGCTAGGATGCCGGGAAAAAGAAACTCCATGTAGCCTACATCCGCGGCACTGCCAACCATCTGAAAGGAGCCTTCAAATCCAAACCCTAACAGCAACCAGAAGCCAAGCGGCTGCCCGAGCGCGCCGAATAAACGGCTGCGGTCACGCACAAACTTGAGCACTTCTCGTTTCCAGAGGGCGATGATGGGGGCGAGAACACGACCCATTAGGCCACCTCTACTTGCGGGGCATCATGCTCTGAGAACG